>NZ_RIBZ01000874.1:0-33158 GCF_003721215.1 Streptomyces botrytidirepellens | reverse complement strand
GTGATCGGGGAGGCCCGCTCGGGCCTCCCCGATCACCGCGTCAGCCCCTGATCACTGCTCCTTGGCCTTCTTCTCCGCCGCGTCCTCGATGACCGCCTCGGCCACCTGCTGCATCGACAGCCGCCGGTCCATCGAGGTCTTCTGGATCCAGCGGAACGCGGCCGGTTCCGTCAGCCCGTACTCCGTCTGCAATACGCTCTTGGCCCGGTCCACCAGCTTGCGGGTCTCCAGCCGCAGGGAGAGGTCGGCGACCTCCTGCTCCAGCGTCTTCAGCTCGGTGAAGCGGGAGACGGCCATCTCGATGGCGGGCACCACGTCGCTCTTGCTGAACGGCTTCACGAGGTACGCCATCGCCCCGGCGTCCCGGGCCCGATCGACCAGTTCGCGCTGCGAGAACGCGGTCAGCATGAGGACGGGCGCGATGCGGTCGCCCGCGATGCGCTCGGCGGCGGAAATCCCGTCGAGGACGGGCATCTTCACATCGAGGATGACGAGGTCGGGCCGGTGTTCCCGAGCGAGCGCGACGGCCGTCTCACCGTCTCCCGCCTCGCCGACGACGGAGTACCCCTCTTCTTCGAGCATCTCCTTGAGGTCGAGGCGGATGAGGGCCTCGTCCTCGGCGATGACGACGCGGGTTGTCTGCGGCGGGACGTGCGACTGCGCGTCGGGGGCGTCAGCGGTGCTCACTGTGCTCCTCGGTTTCCTCTACAGGTGGGGGCACCACGAGCCTACCGAGCTGCGGTAAGGTAGACGCGCAGCGGGTCGCCGATGACCTTCGATCCGTTGGCCCCGGTAGCCCAATTTGGCAGCAGGCAATGGATTCAAAACCCATACAGTGTCGGTTCGAGTCCGACCCGGGGCACTTTTCCTTCGATTCCAAGGTCACTGGGGAATCAGGAGCTTTCACTCGATGAAGTGAACGCCTTTTCGAACGAGTAACAGGCGGGCGTTCTCCGGCCCAAGCTCGTAGTCGTGTACGACGTCGAAACGCGAAAACGTGCCCTGGCTCTCGTGCAACAGGGCCGCAGCGTGAACTCCGTGAGCAAGCAAACGGGGATATCCCGGTGGGCAATCCGCAATTGGCAGACCCGACTGGAGCCCGTCGCCCGTACTGCTGATTGCACGCGATGTGCCCCGGAGCCCCGAGCCCCGGCGGACACCGCCGCATACACGTATCTACTGGGCCTCTACCTCGGCGACGGCTGCGTCAGCCCTCTGCGAAAGGGCCTGTTTTTCCTGCGCATCGCTTGTGCGGATGCCTGGCCAGGCCTCATCGACGCCTGTGCGGGGGCGATGCGCGCCGTGCATCCCCGAAACAGCGTCTGCCGCGTCCAGCGGCAGGGGTACGTCATGGTGACCGGCTACAGCAAGCACTGGCCGTGTCTGTTCCCCCAACATGGGCCGGGCAAGAAGCATGAGCGGCCGATCGTCCTGGTGACGTGGCAACGGGAGATCGTTGCTACCCACCCCTGGGAGCTCGTCCGAGGGCTGGTGCACTCCGACGGTTGCCGGATCACCAACTGGACTACGAAGATCGTCGCCGGTGCGCGCAAGCGCTATGAGTACCCGAGGTACTTCTTCACCAACCGGTCCGACGACATCCGGAAGATGTACACCGACACGCTCGACCGGCTCGGGGTCGCCTGGCGGCAGACCAACGCGTGGAACATCTCCGTCGCCCGCCGCGACTCCGTCGCGCTCATGGACGCGCACGTCGGGCCGAAGTACTGACCGCGGTACTTCGGCCCAAAAAAGCGGCTAGCGGAGGTCGTCGGCGCCGATGTGGTGGACGCGGACCAGGTTGGTGGAGCCGGAGACTCCGGGCGGGGAGCCCGCGGTGATGACGACGAGGTCGCCCCGGCGGCAGCGGCCCAGCCGCAGGAGTTCCTCGTCGACCTGGCGGACCATCTCGTCCGTGGAGTCGACCGTCGGGCCGAGGAAGGTTTCGACGCCCCAGGTGAGGTTGAGCTGGGAGCGGGTGTTGGGGTCCGGGGTGAAGGCCAGCAGGGGGATCGGGGAGCGGTAGCGGGAGAGGCGGCGGACGGTGTCGCCGGACTGGGTGAAGGCGACCAGGAACTTGGCGCCGAGGAAGTCGCCCATTTCGGCCGCCGCGCGGGCGACCGCGCCGCCCTGGGTGCGGGGCTTGTTGCGCTCGGTGAGCGGGGGGAGGCCCTTGGCGAGGATGTCTTCCTCGGCGGCGGTGACGATGCGACCCATGGTCCGGACCGTGGCGATCGGGTACTTGCCGACGCTGGTCTCGCCGGAGAGCATCACCGCGTCCGTGCCGTCGATGACGGCGTTGGCGACGTCGGAGGCCTCCGCGCGGGTGGGGCGGGAGTTGTCGATCATCGAGTCGAGCATCTGGGTCGCGACGATCACCGGCTTGGCGTTCCGCTTCGCCAGCTTGATTGCGCGCTTCTGGACGATCGGCACCTGCTCCAGCGGCATCTCGACGCCGAGGTCGCCGCGGGCGACCATGATGCCGTCGAAGGCGTCGACGATCTTCTCCAGGTTCTCGACCGCCTGCGGCTTCTCGATCTTGGCGATGACCGGGAGCCGGCAGTCCTCTTCCTGCATCACCCGGTGCACGTCCACGACGTCGTCCCCGTTGCGGACGAAGGACAGGGCGATGACGTCGGCCCCGGTGCGCAGCGCCCAGCGCAGGTCCTCGATGTCCTTCCTGGAGAGGGCGGGGACGGAGACGGCCACGCCGGGCAGGTTGAGGCCCTTGTGGTCGGAGATCATCCCGCCTTCGATGACGATCGTGTGCACCCGCGGCCCGTCGACGTCGACGACCTCGAGGGTGACGCGGCCGTCGTCGACGAGGATGCGCTCGCCCTTGTTGACGTCGGCGGCCAGCCCCTCGTAGGTGGTGCCGCAGCGGAAGCGGTCGCCTTCGATCGGCTCGACGGTGATGGTGAACTCGTCTCCGCGTTCAAGGAGTACGGGCCCCTCGCGGAAGCGGCCGAGCCGAATCTTCGGACCTTGAAGGTCGGCGAGGATACCGACGCTGCGGCCGGTTTCCAGCGAGGCCTTGCGGACTCGCCGATAACGCTCCTCGTGCTCGGCATAGGTGCCGTGGCTGAGGTTGAAGCGGGCCACGTCCATTCCGGCTTCGACGAGCGCCTTGATCTGCTCGTACGAGTCGGTGGCGGGTCCCAAAGTACAGACGATTTTTGCTCGGCGCATGCTGCCGAGCCTATGACTTACTCACGGGTAAAGAACCGGAAAGCAGCCACTCCCCCATGGCCTTTGCATGGCGGGTTATCGACAACTAATGAAACGTGCATAGGGGTGCTCCGATGAGCGATTCGGGGCGGCTACACAGGCCGCCGTACCGGGTCGTTTCACAGCTCCGGGCGGGTGATCGTAAAGCGCGCCGTGACGTGCGCGTATACGGTCTGGCGTTCGGGTTCCAGATCGAGCGCGGCCGCGTCCCCCGCGCCGGAGCGGGCGGAGCGGTGACGCGGGGCCGCCACCGCCACCGGCATCGGCGGGGCCGCCTCCCCCTCCGCGCCCAGGTCGGCCAACTCGACCAGGGCGACGAGCCCGGCGCCCAGCGCCCCCGCGTACTCGCGGGCGCGCTGCACGGCCTCCCGCACCGCCTGCTGCCGGGCCCGGCCGTGGACGGGTGAGTCGGGGCGCAGCCCCCACCAGGGGCCGTCGACCCGGGTCAGTTCGAGGTCGGCGAGGCGGGTGGTGAGTTCGCCGAGGGCGGTGAAGTCGGTGACGGTCACGGCGAGGTGCACCCTGCCGTAGTAGGCCCGTACCCGCTCCTGGCGGCCCCTGACCAGCTCCGGGTTGATAGCGAAGGCGCCGGTCTCCAGCTTCTCGATCGCCTCGCCGTAGGACTTCACCAGGTCCAGCGCGCGCTGGTTGCGGCGGGTGAGGTCGTCCAGCGCGGCGCGCCGGTCGGCGCCGCGCGCGCTGACGGTGACGGAGAGGCGGGCGATCTCGGGGTCGACCTCCAGCGTTGCCTCGCCGAGCACCGCGACGCGCGGGGTGTCGGGGGTGCCGTACGGGACGTGCCGGTCCATGGGGGTGGCTCCCTCGGTCGGGGCTCGCGGACGTGGCTTGATCCTGCCCTGTGCCGGGCGGGACAGCCGGGCCGGACAGCCGGGCGCTCGGCGTGCTCTGATCGCAACCTGTCGGGGGTGTTGCGGACGGGTGCGGCTACGCCAGAATCTACGCGCGTTGTGCCCATTTCGCAGGTATCCCAGGGGAGTTCAGCCATGCCGCTCAACCGTCGGACGTTTCTGGGCCGCACCGCGGCCACCAGCGCGGGGGTCGCGCTCGCCTCGGCCGCGGCCACCGCTCCGGCGGACGCACACGGCCATGGCCACGGACGCCGTGAGCGGTACGAGTTCACCGTCATGGGCACCACCGATCTGCACGGCAACGTCTTCAACTGGGACTACTTCACGGACGCCGAGTTCGACGACGCGGCGCACAACGACGTCGGCCTCGCGAAGATCTCGACCCTGGTCGAGCAGGTCCGCACGGAGAAGGGGCGGCGCAACACGCTGCTGATCGACGCGGGCGACACCATCCAGGGCACCCAGCTGTCGTACTACTACGCCAAGGTCGACCCGATCACCGGCAAGGGCGGCCCGGTGCACCCGATGGCGCAGGCGATGAACCTCATCGGCTACGACGCGGCGGCGCTCGGCAACCATGAGTTCAACTACGGCATCCCGGTGCTGCGGAAGTTCGAGGAGCAGTGCGACTTTCCGCTGCTGGGCGCGAACGCGCTGGACGCCACGTCGCTGCGGCCCGCGTTCCCGCCGTACTGGATGACCCGGCTGCGCACGCCCTGCGGCCGCGGCGTGAAGGTGGCGGTGCTGGGGCTGACGAACCCGGGGATCGCGATCTGGGACAAGGCCCATGTGCAGGGGAAGATGACGTTCCCGGGGCTGGAGGAGCAGGCGGCGAAGTGGGTGCCGCGGCTGCGTTCGATGGGCGCGGACGTGGTGCTCGTCTCGGCGCATTCGGGCACCAGCGGGACGTCCAGCTACGGCGATCAGCTGCCGTACGTGGAGAACGCGGCGGCGCTGGTGGCCGAGCGGGTGGCGGGCATCGACGCGATCCTGGTCGGCCATGCGCATGTGGAGGTGGCCGAGCGCCGGGTGGTGAACAAGGAGACGGGCCGGGAGGTCGTGCTGTCCGAACCACTGAAGTGGGGTCAGCGGCTGACGCGCTTCGACATCGCACTGGAGTGGGCGCGGGGCCGCTGGCAGGTGGAGTCGGTGTCGGCGAGGGTGCTGAACTCGGCCTCGGTGGCGGAGGATCCACGGATCGTGGAGCTGCTCGGCGATGAGCACAAGAAGGTCGTCGGATACGTCAACCAGGTCATCGGCACCTCCACGGCGGCGATGACGGCCACGGAGGCGCCGTACAAGGACGCGCCGATCATCGACTTCATCAACCAGGTGCAGACGGAGACGGTGAAGGCGGCGCTGGCGGGCACGGCGCACGCGGAGCTGCCGGTGCTGTCGCAGGCGTCGTGCTTCTCGCGCACGGCGCGGATCCCGGCCGGGGAGGTCACGATCCGGCAGGTGGCGGGGTTGTATCCGTTCGAGAACACCCTGGAGGCACGGGTGCTGACGGGCGCCCAGGTCAAGGACTACCTGGAGTTCTCGGCGCGGTACTACGTACGGACCCCGGCGGGCGGTGACGTGGATCCGTCGAAGCTGACCAACGCCGACGACACCCCCGACTACAACTACGACGCGGTGAGCGGTCTGACGTACGAGATCGACATCGCGAAGCCGGTGGGTTCGCGGATCGCCGCGCTGCGCTTCGACGGCAAGCCGGTCGAGGACGCGGCGCGGTTCGTGCTGGCGGTGAACAACTACCGGGCGAGCGGCGGGGGCAACTTCCCGCATGTGGCCGCCGCCCAGCAGGTGTGGGCCAACTCGGAGGAGATCCGTAACACGATCATCGCGTGGGTGAAGGCGAAGGGGACGATCGACGGGGCCGGGTTCGCGTCGGTGGACTGGAAGCTGACGCGCGACGGCACGCCGGTGTTCTGACGGGGCGGCTCAGGTCCGGGTGGGGGTCCGGCCGGTGCGCTGGTCGGGGAGGTGCATGCGTCCGCTGCCCCGGGCGACCGGCGACGACGGGGCGGCGGGCCGCTGCGGGGCGGCGTCGCCCGGCCGGGAGGGCTGGAGTCCGAAGGTGGTGAAGGCGGTGCGGGACGGCAGGGGGTGGACGGGTTCGGAGCTGAGCGAGTTGAGGATGACGGCGGAGCGCCAGGCGGCCAGCCCGAGGTCGGGGGTGCCGACGCCGTGGGTGTGCCGCTCGGCGTTCTGGACGTGCACGGAGCCCTTGATGAGGGGGTCGAGGACCAGCCGGTGCTGGGCGTCGACGCGGGGCCGCTCCGAGGAGTCGCGCCGGATGTACGGGTCGAGGGCGGCGAGCAGGGTGTCGACGCGGCGCTCGCGGTAGCCGGTGGCGAGGACGACGGCCTCGGTGGTGTGGCGGGTGCGGGTGCCCTGCTGGACGTGCTCCAGGTGGAGTTCGAGCCGGGCGGCGGCGATGCGGCCCGCGGTGCGGACGGTGACGCCGGGGGTGAGGACGGCGCCCGGCCAGCCGCCGCCGTGCTGGGCGCGGCGGTACAGCTCGTGGTGGATGGCGGTGATGGTCTCCTGGGCGATGCCCTTGTAGAGCTGCCACTGTCCGGGGAGGAGCTGGTCGCGGACGGCCTCGGGGAGGGCGTGGAAGTAGCGGGTGTAGTCGGGGCTGAACTGCTCCAGGCCGAGCTTGCTGTACTCCATGGGCGCGAAGGAGGGCGTACGCGCGAGCCAGTGCAGCCCCTCGGCGCCGAGCGGCCGGTGGCGCAGCAGGTCGAGGAAGACCTCGGCGCCGGACTGGCCGGAGCCGACGACGGTGACGTGGCCGGTGTTCAGCAGCCGTTCGCGGTGTTCCAGGTAGTCGGCGGAGTGGAGGACGGGGACGTTGGGGGCGTCGGCGAGGGGGCGCAGGGTTTCCGGGACGTGGGGTTCGGTGCCGACGCCCAGGACGAGGTGGCGGGCGTGGGCGCGGCCGGGGGACACGGCCTCGCCGTCGGGGCCGAGCCTGCTGAAGTCGATTTCGAACAGCTCGTGGTCGTGGTCCCAGCGGACGGCGTCGATCCGGTGGCCGAAGTGGAGGCCGGGGAGCTGTTCGCTGACCCAGCGGCAGTAGGCGTCGTATTCGGTGCGCTCGATGTGGAAGCGCTCGGCGACGTAGAAGGGGAAGAGCCGTTCGCGGGCCTTGAGGTAGCTGAGGAAGCTCCAGGGGCTGGCGGGGTCGGCGAGGGTGACGAGGTCGGCGAGGAAGGGGACCTGGACGGTGGCGCCGTCGATGAGGAGCCCGGGGTGCCAGTGGAAGGCGGGTCGCTGTTCGTAGAAGGCGGTGCGCAGGGTGGGGACGCCGTGGGCGAGGGCGGCGAGGGAGAGGTTGAACGGGCCGATGCCGATACCCGCGAGGTCCAGGGGCTCGTCCGGGGTGGTGGGGTCGGGTTCGGGGGCGAACGGCGGGGTGGGGGGTTGTGCGGTGCTCATGGGGTGGTCGTGCCTTCCACGAGGTCGAGCAGCCCGCGCAGATCGCCGGGCTGGATGTGCGGGTTGAGGAGGGTGGCCTTGAGCCACAGCCCCTCGGGGGTGGCGGCGCGGCCGAGGACGGCGGTGCCGCGGTGCAGGAGGCCGCGGCGCAGCGCGGCGACGGCGCCCGGTCCGGCTCCCTTGGGGCGGAAGAGGACGGTCGAGAGGGTGGGGCGGGCGTACAGCTCCAGGGCGGGGCGGGCCTGGACGAGGTCGGCGAGGGCGTGTGCGTGGGCGCAGACCTGGTCGACGAGGTCGCCGAGGCCGTGGCGGCCGAGGGCGCGCAGGGTGACGGCGATCTTGAGGATGTCGGCGCGGCGGGTGGTGCGGAGGGAGCGGCCGAGCAGGTCGGGGAGCCCGGCGTCGGTGTCGTCGTGGGCGTTGAGGTAGTCGGCGCGGTGGCCGAGGAGGGCGAGGGCGGTGGTGTCGGGTACGGCGAGCAGACCGGCGGCGGCCGGTTGCCAGCCGAGCTTGTGGAGGTCGAGGGCGACGGTGTGGGCGCGGTCGAGTCCGTCGAGCCGCTTGTTCAGGGTGTCGCTGAACAGGAGCGGCCCGCCGTAGGCGGCGTCGATGTGGAGGGTCGCCCCGTGGCCGTCGCAGAGGTCGGCGAGGTGCGGGAGGGGGTCGATGGCCCCGGTGTCGGTGGTGCCCGCGGTGGCGACGAGCAGGGTGGGGCGCGGTAGCTGTGCGGTGAGGGCGTCGTGGACGCGGGCCGGGTCGAGGACGCCGGTGGGGGTGGGGAGGGTGTGCGGCGGGCGCAGGCCGAGCAGCCAGGCGGCGCGGTGGACGCTGTGGTGGGCGTTGGCGCCGCAGACGATACGGAGGGGCGCGCCCTGGGCGGCTTCGCGGGCGAGCAGCAGGGCGAGCTGGTTGGATTCGGTGCCGCCGGTGGTGACGAGGGCGTCGGGCGCGGGGCCGTGCGGGTACACCAGCTCGGCGAGGGCGCGGCAGGTCAGCGCCTCCAACTCGGCAGCGGCGGGGGCCTGGTCCCAGGAGTCGAGGGACGGGTTGAGCGCGGAGACGGCGAGGTCGGCGGCGGCCGCGACGGCGAGCGGTGGGCAGTGCAGATGGGCGGCGCAGTGCGGGTCGGCCGGGTCGGCGGCACCCGCGGTGAGGGCGGTCACGAGGGTGCGCAGCGCGGGGTGCGGCCCTTCCCCGTGGTCGGGGAGGGAGGGCCGCGCCGCGCCGTGCGTCCGGTGGGCCACGGCGCCGGGTCCTCCGGCGGGGATCGGCCCGCCGCGGTCGGCGGCGCCGTGGGTGAGGGCGTCGAGGACGGTGTCGAGCATCGGGCGAAGCGCGCCTGGTCCCTCGCTCCCCCCGGCGAGGAGGCGGGCGGTGCCGGAAGCGGGCATGGGCCTCAAGCTACTTGGCCCGCAAGCGGATCGGCCGGGCTCGGCCCGAAGTGCACCCGTACGTGGTACGGGTGCACAGTGCGGGTTGATCGGCCGGGGGGATGCGCCCGAAACCCGCGAGACCTAGTCCGCGGGTTCGTTCCGCACCCGCAGGGCGCGCCGCAGGTCGTCGAGCTGGTCTTCGAGGCGGCGGCGCAGGGCGGGGAGGAGGTCGGGGGCGCTGAGGCACTCCTCGCCGAGCCGCAGGGTCGTCGCGTCCACCGTCGTCGGGAAGCCGGAGCGGGCGAGGGCATCGGCGATGGCGGGGCCGCGGCGGGCGGCGGTGGCGGCGGCGTCGGTGAAGAAGCGCGGGACGTACTCGGTGAGCAGGTCGTGGTGTTCGGGCTGCCAGAAGCCGGTGGCGGTCGCGGTGACGAGGTAGTTGGACAGTTCCGGGTGCGCGTCGGTCTCGCCGAACAGGGCGTCCCAGGCGGCCCGTTTGGCCTCCGGGTCGGGGAGCGCGGCGCGGCAGCGAGCGGCGCCCTCCTGGCCGGTGGCGCTGGAGTCGCGGGCGAGTTCGGCGTCGATGTCGGCGGGGCCCGCGGCGCCGAGGACGGCGAGCCGTCCGAGGATCTGCCAGCGCAGTTCGGGGTCGAGGGCGGGGCCGCCGGGGACGGTGTCGCCGTCGAGCCAGTCGGTCAGCTCGGCGGGGGCGGTGGCGCTGGCGATGTAGGTGCGTACGGCGGACAGCCGCAGCCCGGGCCCGGAGCCGTCCTCGGTGCGGCGCAGCAGGTCGCGGCAGGTGGCGGCGAGGGTGTTGAGGGCGGCGGGCCGCTGGTCGGCGGGGACGTAGCGGTCGGCGATCTGGGTGCGGGCGAACGCGAGGACGCCCTGCACGATCGCTATGTCGGTCTCGTGCGGGAGGTGGGTGCGGGCGGCGTCGAGGTAGTCGGCGGCCGGGAGGTCGCCGTCGCGCACCATGTCGCGGGCGGCGTTCCAGAGGGTGGCGCGGCTGACGGTGTCGGGGAGGCCGGAGAGGGAGCGTACGGCGGCCTTCCAGGAGCCGGGGTCGAGGCGGATCTTGGTGTAGGTCAGGTCGCCGTCGTTGAGGAGGAGCAGGTCGGGGCGGGGGCCGGTGAAGGAGAGGCGGGCGGCGGGGTCGGCGCCGTTCAGTTCGGCCTCGATGCGCTTGCGCAGTACGAGTTGGTGGGGGGCGGCGGGTTCGTGGTCGTAGAGGCCGATGGCGATGCGGTGGGGGCGGCGGCGGGCCGGTTCGGGGGCTCCCTCGTGGTGGATCTCCAGGTGCCAGTGACCGCCGTCCGTGGTGATGGCGGGGGTGAGGGTGTCCACTCCGGTGGTGCGCAGCCAGGCGTCGGCCCAGGCGTGGACGTCGCGGTCGGTGGAGCGGGCGAGGGAGTCGAGGAAGTCGGCGAGGGTGGCGTTGCCGAAGCGGTGCCGGGTGAAGTGCTCGTTGATCCCGGCGAGGAAGTCCTTCTCGCCGAGCCAGGTGACGAGCTGGCGCAGCGCGGAGGCGCCCTTGGCGTAGGAGATGCCGTCGAAGTTGAGGCGGGCGGCGGCGGTGTCGGGGACGAGTTCGGGGGCGGGGGCGACGGGGTGGGTGGAGGGGCGCTGGTCGGCGTCGTAGCCCCAGGTCTTGCGGCGGATGCCGAAGTCGGCCCAGGTGTCGGTGTGGCGGGTGGCTTCGGTGAGGATCTGGAAGCCCATGTACTCGGCGAAGGACTCGTTGAGCCAGATGTCGTCCCACCACCGCATGGTGACGAGGTCGCCGAACCACATGTGGGCCATCTCGTGGGCGATGACCATGGCGCGGGTCTGGCGCTCGGCGTCGGTGACGGCGGAGCGGAAGACGAATTCGTCGCGGAAGGTGACGAGGCCGGGGTTCTCCATGGCGCCGGAGTTGAACTCGGGGACGAACGCCTGGTCGTAGGAGTCGAAGGGGTACGGCTCGTCGAAGATTTCGTGGTAGCGGTCGAAGCAGCGTCGGGTGATGTCGAAGAGTTCGTCGGCGTCGGCTTCGAGGTGGGGCGCGAGTGAGCGGCGGACGTGCAGTCCGAAGGGCAGTCCGGCGTGCTCGGTGTGCACGGAGTGGTACGGGCCCGCGGCCAGCGCGACCAGGTACGTGCTGATGGGCGGGGTGGGGGCGAGCCGCCAGCGGCCGTCCGCGGGGTCGCCGTCGCGGGTGGCGATGCCGTTGCCGAGGACGGTCCACCGGGGCGGGGCGGTGACGCGGACGTCGAAGACGGCCTTGAGGTCGGGCTGGTCGAAGGCGGTGAAGACGTCGTTGGCGTCGGACATGCAGCACATGGTGTAGAGGTACGTCTCACCGTCGGCGGGGTCGGTGAAGCGGTGCATGCCCTCGCCGGTGTGCGAGTAGGTCATGTCCGTCTCGACGCGCAGCTCGTGCTCGCCCTCGGCGAGGCCGGTGAGCGGGATCCTGCCGTCGGCGATGACCTGGGCGGGGTCGAGCGCGAGGTCGTGTCCGTCGAGCACCGCCCGGTGCAGGGCGGCGGGACTCAGCTCCACGAAGGTGTCCGCGCCGTCCTCGCGGGCGCTGAAGCGGATGGTCGTGGTGGAGCCGAAGTGTTCGTCGCCGCGGGTGAGGTCGAGGTCGATCGTGTAGCGGTGGACCTCGATGAGGCGGGCTCGGATCTGCGCTTCCTCGCGCGTCAGTACGGACATGGGGACATGCTGCCCTACCCGCGGTAGGCGGCACACGGGAGTTCGGAGTCTGCCGGGCGCGGGCGTACGTGGGGGCGCACCACCGGTGTGCGCCCGTGCTGTACGCCCGTGCCGTACGCCAGGTGGGCGGGGCCGCGGTGGGGCTCAGGAGCGCGCGATCGTCTCGTGATGCCGGATGACCTCGGCGATGATGAAGTTGAGCAGCTTCTCGGCGAAAGCGGGATCGAGTTTGGCGCTTTCCGCCAGTTCGCGGAGCCGGGTGATCTGGCGGGCCTCACGGGCGGGGTCGGCCGGGGGGAGCTTGTGGGCGGCCTTGAGGTGACCGACCTGCTGGGTGCACTTGAAGCGCTCGGCGAGCATGTGGACCACGGCCGCGTCGATGTTGTCGATGCTCTCGCGCAGCCGGGCCAGCTCCGCGCGTACGGCGTCGTCGGCCTCGTGGGTCGTGCTGGTCGGGTCCGGCTGGCCGGGGCGGTCGGCGGGGTCGGTCTCGCGGTGCGTCATGGCCCCCGACCCTATGCCAGCGGGGTCGGGCCCTCGGCTCCGGGACCGCCCCGCCCCCGGTGGGGGGTTGTGAAGGGGACGGAGCGGCTCCCGGGGAGGTCTGCCCCCGGTAGCAGCGCCTCCACCGTGGAGGAGCCGGAAACGCGCGACGGGGTTCCCTTCGGCGCGGGGATTTTCCGCCCTGGCCGGACCCCGGACGTGCCCGGCCGCACCCCCGACGTGCCCGGCCGGACCCCGGACGTGACGCGGACCCGGCGCGCACTGCCGCGCCGGGTCCGTTCCGTACCGTGGTGTGGGTGCCGGGGGTCAGCCGCCGAGCTGGGCCGCCGCGGTCTTGATGTTCTGGGCGAAGGTGCTCACCTCGGTGTAGACACCGGGCTTGCCGGGACGGGCGCAGCCCTCGCCCCAGCTGACGATGCCGACCTGGATCCACTGCCCGGCGTCGTCCTTGCGGAACATCGGGCCGCCGGAGTCGCCCTGGCAGGTGTCGACGCCGCCGGTGGACATCTTGCCCGCGCAGATCTCCTCACCGGCGACGAGTTCGCTGTACGCCGACTTGCAGGTGGCGTCGTCGACGAACGGCACGGTGGCCTTGAGCAGGTAGCGCTGCTGGCTGCCGCCTTCGGTGGCGGCGCCCCACCCGGCGACGGTGAAGTCGCCCTTGTTGTACGCCGTGGTCTCGGCGATCTTCAGGGTGGGCTGGTTGATGGGCTGGGCGAGCTTGATGAGGGCCCAGTCCTTGCCGGTGCCGTTGTAGCCGGGGGCCTGGAGCACCCGGGTGGACTTGACCTTGGTGGCGCTGGAGCTCTGGAGGTCGACGACGCCCGCGGTGGCGGTGATGGAGGTGTTGGCGCCGCTGCCGTTCACACAGTGGGCGGCGGTGAGCACGAGGGTCGGGGAGTAGAGCGCGCCGCCACAGCCCATGGAGAGGCGGACCATGAAGGGGAATTCACCCTGGGCGGCGCGGGTGCCGCCGACGACGGAGGGGCCGGGCTCGGGGCCGGTGGGCTGGGCTGTCGCGGTGCCCGGCATGAGGCTGAATGCGGCGAGGGCGACCGCGCCGAGGGCCGCGGATCTCTTCAGGTGCTTCAGTGCGTTTCGCAACGGAAGTCCTTTCGTGGGGGGTTGCGCAAAAATGTCAGGCCCACGTCAAATGACAAGGCCTGCGAATGCCCTGCGATTATGTGAAGTCCGCGAACAGCCTGGCAAGGGTTGCTTTCCGGCCAATCCGATGCCCCGTCAGCTACGCACCCGCACCCTCACCTGCCGCACCGCCGCCCCGGCCCCGCGCGGCCTCCGCGCCACCGCACCCGGCCGCCCGTACAGTGGGCACGTGGCGGCACCGGGCAGCGACATCGAACACGGCTATCCGCACCTGGACATGGTCCGGGCCTCGCTCACCGCGCTCTACCGGCGGCTGTCGCGCGACACGGTGGACACCTTCGGGCTCAGCGTGGTCCCGGGCGACGTGGCCTTCTCCGACCAGGACGACCTGCACCTGGGCGTCCAGCGGGTGGCCCGGGTGATGGTGCAGCACATGCGGCTGCCGGACGCCCGGATGATCGTGAGCTTCCGCGAGATGCGGCACGCGGGGAACGTGGAGCTGGCCGCCGGGCCGGAGTACTTCATCGAGCTGAACTCGCGCTTCAAGACCCACCGCCGCGACATCGGGGCGGCCCTCGCCCACGAGGTCACCCATGTGTATCTGCACCGGCTCGATCTGGCCTTCCCCGGCACCCGCGACAACGAGATCCTCACCGACACCACCGCCGCCTACCTCGGCACCGGCTGGCTGCTGCTCGACGCGTACCGCCAGGACGCGGTCACCAGCCAGAAGCTGGGCTATCTGACGCCGGAGGAGTTCGGCTACGTCCTCGCCAAGCGGGCCCGGCTCTTCGACGAGGACCCGTCCCCCTGGTTCACCAGCCCGCAGGCGTACGAGGCGTACGCCAAAGGCCGGGAACTGGCCGAGCGCGACGAACGACAGCCGCCGCTCGCCGCGGCCGGATGGACCGGCCGCCGCCGGTACGCCAAGGACCGCCGTTCGGCGCAATCCGGTCACCCCTCCCCCACCGGGGGCGACTACGTCTTCGAGGGCGGCCCGCCGCTCAGCGTCTCTTTCCCCTGTCCTACGTGCCGCCAGCGCATCCGGCTCCCGGTGCGCGGCAGGCTGCGGGCGCGCTGCGGACTGTGCCGCACGGTCCTGGAGTGCGACACCTGACAGGGCCCTGAGGGGACGGGGCGACGTTCGAGCGCACTCCACGTCGTACCCTCGCGTGCATGAGCCCCTCCATCGCCACCAACACCCGTGTCGCCCTGGACGAGCTGCTGGAGTTCGTCCGCCCGCGGCACCGCGCCATCCTGATGACCCGCCGGTCCGACGGTTCCCCGCAGGCGTCCCCGCTGACCTGCGGCGTCGACGACTCGGGCCGTATCGTCATGTCCACCTACCCCGAACGCGCCAAGGTCCGCAACGCCAAGCGCGACGCGGCTGTCAGCCTGATCGTGCTGTCCGACGAGTGGAACGGACCGTGGGTGCAGATCGACGGCACCGCCGAGGTGATCGACACCCCCGACTCGGTCGAACCGCTGGTCGAGTACTACCGCAACATCGCCGGTGAGCACCCGGACTGGGACGAGTACCGCTCGGCCATGCGCAAGCAGGGCAAGTCGCTGATCCGGGTCACCCCCGAGCGCTGGGGCCCGATCGCCACCGGCGGCTTCCCCGCCCGGCTGGTGGAGGACACCCCCGAGGGGTGAGCGGTCAGCAGCGCCCGGGGCGCGCGTAGAGCACGATGCGCATGCCGGTGACGTCCCTGACGGCGCATCGCTGGAAGTACCGCACGAGCACCTCGCGCTTCACCCGCTCCTGCGGGGTGTCGTCCACCGGCTGCCCGGGCGGGTCGTTCACCGTGGCGATCCGCCCCGCCGTCAGCATCCGGGCGCGGACGGCGGGCGCGGGCAGCTCGATGCCGTGCAGGGTGCCCGAGGGGATCGCGGGCCGGGCCAGGGCCAGTTCCCGTAACCCCCGGAAGTCCCCCGGGCTGGACATGATCGGCTCGCGGCGGCGGGCGGGCAGGAAGAGCACCCCGTCGCCGGGCCGGGTGAGCTCCCGTACGGCACGGGCGGCCGCGAGCGGGTCGTCGAGCCTGCTCTGCGGGGTGCGCAGCTGCACCGAGTACGGCAGCAGGGCGGCCACGGACAGCACCGCCAGTCCCCCGGCCACCGCCCGCCGGGCGCGCGCCAGCCGTTCGAGCGCCGCACCCAGCAGCAGCGCGAGGCCGACGTGCGCGTACAGCACATAGCGGTCGACGTAGAGCGGATGGACGTACGACGCCGCGAGCAGCGTCGCTGGGGGCACCAGGAGCAGCGGCAGCGCGAGCGCGCGCAGCGGCAGCGGCCCCCGGGAGGGCAGCCGCGCCCGGGCGCAGCCGAGCCCGATCAACGCGAGCACACCGAAGCCGAGCAGTTCCGGCGGGCCGGGGCGGGAGATCCAGCCGACCAGCGCGGCCTGCTGCTGGCTGACGATCACCAGCGGTGACAGGACGACGGCCACCACGGCGGCCGCACGACCCCACGCCCAGCCGAGCGCCGCGGGCACCCGGGCCCGGTGGAGCGCGACCCCGTGGGCGAGGACGGCCAGGACCGCGAACTCGTGCAGCAGACAGGCCAGCGTCGCGACCGCCGCGTACGCCGTCCAAGTCCGCTTGCGGGGCCGGGCCACCGCGCTCAACAGCAGATGGGTAGCCGCGATGACGGCGGCGCAGACCAGTGCGTACGAGCGGCCCTCCTGCGCGTACCGCTGCGCCGCCGGGGCGAGCGGGAAGACCAGCCCGGCGGCGAGCCCGGCCCGGGGACCGGCCAGCCGGTGCCCGAGCAGCCCCACCCCGGCGGCCGCGGCCGCCATCGCCAGCACCGACGGCAGCCGCAGCGCGAGCAACCCACCGTCCCAGAGGGCGAACACGGCGTGCATGAGCAGGTAGTAGACGCCGTGTGCGACATCAGCGTTGCCGAGCAGCCGGACGATCTCGGGCAGGTCGCGGTGGGCGATCTGATACGTCGTCGACTCGTCCCGCCACATGCTGTTCCCGCGGCGAATCCCCCACAGCCCGAGTGCGAGCGCCAGCGCGGCCGGGGCCAGGGCGACCGTGACCGGGCGGGTCCGACGGGCGGTGGGTAAGGCGGTCCGGGAGCGCGCGGCGGCGGGCGCGGTGAGCGTACGGACCTGGGTCACGCGGGCCGCCGCCGGATCCACCAGGCGCAGAAGGCGGCGAGGGCGAGGGCCGCGGCGAGGCAGATCCCGGTCTCGATCCACTGGAGGGGCCAGAAGTGGCTCGCGGGGTGGAACTCTTCGTAGCCTCGCTTGGTCGCTCCGAGCCGGGCGAGGCAGCGGTTCCAGGCGGCCCAATCGTCCATCGAGCAGCGGTCCCAGGGGATCTTCTGGCCCGTGCGAGTCAGGTAGCCGTTGTCCATGCCGCGCCAGGAGGTGTAGAAGACGTGCTGCGGGATGGCGCCGAAGTCGCCGTCGGCGTCCGAGACCATGGTCCGCGTGGGCATCAGATACGGCCGCAGCGCGCTCAGCCCGTAGAGCACGCCGACCGTGGCGGCCAGGGTCGCCGCCATGGCGGGCAGGGTCCGCCGGATCACCAGCCCGAGCGCCGCGCCGATCAGAAAGCAGAGGACCGTGAGGGAGACCAGCGCGGGACCGGACGCGTCGAACGGCACGCTCGTCCCCCAGGCCACATCGGTGACGGTGATGGCACGGGCGGTCCGCCACCACCAGGTGTAGAGGGCGGCCAGGACCGCGGTGCCGACGACGAGGGCGGTGGCGGGGAGGGCGAGGCGGGCGGCGAGCCAGCGGGGCCGGGAGACGGACTGGGTCCACACCAGCCGGTACGTACCGCTCTCCAGCTCCCGCGCGATCAGCGGCGCGCCGACGAAGATTCCGGCCACCACAGGAAGCGCGAGGAGCAGCCATCCGGTGTTGAGCAGTCGGGGCCGGTAGACGTCGTAGACGTGGAAGTACGCGTCGGCCAGCGGGCCCGAGCCCCGCACGGAGGCGGATATCCGCTTGCCGCGGCAGTACGTCCGCCAGTCCGCGCAGCCGTCGATGCCGTGATCGCGCAAATAGCCGACCATCTCGACGCGCTGCCACACGATGTATCCGGCGAGGGCCACGACCAGCGCGGCGAAGGTCCACAGGAAGGCGCGCTGCTGCCGCCGGACCAGCCATATCACTCCGGTCACTCCGGTCGCTCCTTCGGTCCGGGCGGTGCGCGCGGTCACAGGATCGGTCACGGTCTCGGTCACGGCGCCACATCCGGGGAGGAGGCGCGGGCGGCCGCGGTGATCAGCGGCGGGGCGTCGGGCGAGCGCAGATAGCCGAGGAGGATGTCCTCCAGGGATGGTTCGCGGACGATCCAGCCGTCCCCGACCGGGGTGGTCGCGGGCCGGACCAGGGCGGTGAGCTGACGGCCCGTCGTACGCCGTTCGACCACCGTGTGGCCGCCCGCCCCCGGGTCGAGGCCGTCGCGGGCGCCGGTGATCAGGCGGTGGGCGGACTGGATGGCGTCGCTCTCGCCCGCCAGCCGGATCCGGCCGTCGCCGATGAGCAGCAGATGGTCGCTGACGCCATCGAGTTCGGCGAGCACATGGGTGGAGATGACAACGGTGGTGCCGTGTTCGGCGGCCTCGGCCATCAGGGTGCCCATCATGCGGCGGCGGCGCAGCGGGTCCTGGTCGGACATCGGCTCGTCGAGCAGCAGCAGTTCGGCCCGTTTGCCGAGGGCGAGGGCCAGGGCCACGCAGGTGCGCTGGCCGCCGGAGAGCGAGCCGACGCGGGCGGGCAGCGGGACGTCGGCCTCGGCCACGACCCGTTCGGCGGCCCGCTGGTCCCAGCGGGGGTTGAGTTCGCGGCCCAGGCGCAGGGTGTCGGCGACGGTGAACCGCGGGTACAGCGGCTTCTCCTGGGCGACGAAGGCGATGCGGGCGCGCGCCTCGGGCGCCGAGGGGGCATGGCCGAAGATCCGGAGGGTGCCGGTGGTGGGGGCCAGCAGGTCGGCGGCGAGGGACAACAGGGTGCTCTTGCCGGAGCCGTTGGGTCCGACGAGGGCGCAGACGCGCCCGGCGGGCAGCCGGAAGGCGACGTCTCTCAAGGCCCAGCCGCGCCGGTACTTCTTGCCCAGCCCGGTCGCCTCCAGAGCGGCGCCGGACGCCTCGATGTCGTCGGTCTCGCCATGGTCGTCGGTCACCCGTTCTCCCCGTTCGTGCTCTCAACTGTGGCGGCCCCGGCCGTGCTCTCGCCGGTGGTGGTCCCGGCCGTGCCTCCGTCGCGGAACCGCTCGTCGAGCACCGAGGTGACGAGCGCGGCGGCGTCCTCGCGGTCGAGCCCGGCGGCGCGGGCCCGGTCCGCCCATGCGGCCAGCTCGGCGCGCAGGGGCGAGTCGGCGGCGGCCTCCGGCCGGGCCAGGGAGCGGCGTACGAAGGTGCCGAGACCCGGTCGCGGCTCGACCAGCCCTTCGCGCTCCAGCTCGCGGTAGGCCTTCAGGACGGTGTTGGGGTTGACGGCGGTGGCCGTGACGACCGCCTTGGCGGTGGGCAGCCGGTCGCCGGGCTGGAGCAGACCGAGCCGCAGCGCCTGTTTGGTCTGCTGGACGATCTGGAGATAGGTGGCGACGCCGCTGCGCCGGTCGATGTGGTACTCGACCATCCCCTCACCACCCTTTCACTAATCAGTTAGTGGAATGATGGTGCGGCGGGCCCAGGAGAATGTCAACCGGGCACACGCCACGCGGCGCCCTCCCCCGGTCGGGTGGGGGAAGGCGCCGCGCGGCCGGTCCGTACGCCGTTGTACGGGCGGAGAACTGAGGACCGTCAGTCCATGCGGGTCAGACCATGAGGGCCCGGTCGGTGGGGCGGATCGGGGCGGGCAGGGCGCTGTCACCGGCCAGGTAGCGGTCCACGCCGCGCGCCGCGGAGCGGCCCTCGGCGATGGCCCAGACGATCAGCGACTGGCCGCGGCCCGCGTCACCGGCGACGAAGACGCCGTCCACGTTGGTGGCGAAGTCGGCGTCGCGCGCGACGTTGCCGCGCTCGTCCAGCTCCAGGCCGAACTGCTCGACGAGGCCGTTCTCCCGGTCGGTGCCGGTGAAGCCCATGGCCAGGGTGACCAGCTGGGCCGGGATCTTCCGCTCGGTGCCCGGCTTCTGCTCCAGCTTGCCGTCCTTGAACTCCACCTCGATCAGGTGCAGCCACTGGACGTTGCCGTCCTCGTCGCCCTCGAAGTGGGTGGTGGAGACGGAGTAGACCCGCTCGCCGCCCTCCTCGTGCGCCGAGGTGACCTTGTAGAGCATCGGGAAGGTGGGCCAGGGCTGGCCCGCCGAGCGCTCCTCGCCCGGCTTGGGCATGATCTCCAGCTGGGTGACGGAGGCGGCGCCCTGCCGGTGGGCGGTGCCGACGCAGTCGGCGCCGGTGTCACCGCCGCCGATCACGACGACGTGCTTGCCCTCGGCGGTGATGGGGGGCGTCGTCAGGTCGCCCTCCTGCACCTTGTTGGCGAGCGGCAGGTACTCCATCGCGTAGTGGATGCCGTTCAGCTCGCGGCCCGGGACCTTCAGGTCGCGGGAGGTGGTGGCACCGGCCGCGATGACGACCGCGTCGTACCGCTTGCGCAGCTTGGCCGCGTCGATGTCGCGCCCGATCTCCGTCTCGGTGCGGAACTTGGTGCCCTCCGCGCGCATCTGCTCGATGCGGCGGTTGATGTGGCGCTTCTCCATCTTGAACTCGGGGATGCCGTAGCGCAGCAGCCCGCCGATGCGGTCGGCCCGCTCGTACACGGCGACCGTGTGTCCGGCGCGGGTCAGCTGCTGGGCGGCGGCGAGCCCCGCCGGGCCCGAGCCGATGACGGCGACGGTCTTGCCGCTGAGCCGCTCGGGGGGCTGCGGGGTGACGTCGCCCGAGTCCCACGCCTTGTCGATGATGGTGACCTCGACGTTCTTGATGGTCACCGCGGGCTGGTTGATGCCGAGGACACACGCGGACTCGCACGGGGCGGGGCACAGCCGCCCGGTGAACTCCGGGAAGTTGTTGGTCGCGTGCAGCCGCTCGCTGGCCTCCCGCCAGTCCTCGCGGTAGGCGTAGTCGTTCCACTCGGGGATGAGGTTTCCGAGCGGACAGCCGTTGTGGCAGAACGGGATGCCGCAGTCCATGCACCGGCTGGCCTGCTTGCTGATGATCGGCAGCAGCGAGCCGGGGACGTAGACCTCGTTCCAGTCCTTGACCCGCTCCTCCACCGGACGGGTCTTGGCCACCTCGCGGTCGGTGGTCAGGAAGCCCTTGGGGTCAGCCATTGGTCGCCGCCTCCATCATCTTCTCGTGGGTCTCGGACTCGGAGAGTCCGGCTCGCTCGGCGGCGTCCTTGGCGGCGAGCACGGCCTGGTACGTAGCGGGGATGATCTTGCTGAAGCGGGCAAGGGCGCGGTCCCAGTCGTCGAGCAGCGCGGCCGCGACGGTGGAGCCGGTCTCCTCCTGGTGGCGGCGCACAGCGTCGTGCAGCCACTGCTTGTCGGTGTCGTCCAGCTCACCGATGGCGTCGAGGAGAGCACCGTTGACGTTGTCCCGGTCGAGGTCGATGACGTACGCGATGCCACCGGACATGCCGGCCGCGAAGTTGCGCCCGGTCGGGCCGAGGACGACGGCCCGGCCGCCGGTCATGTACTCGCAGCCGTGGTCGCCCACGCCCTCGGAGACCACGGTCGCGCCCGAGTTGCGGACGCAGAACCGCTCGCCGACCTTGCCGCGCAGGTACATCTCGCCGCCGGTCGCGCCGTACGCGAGGGTGTTGCCCGCGATGGTCGAGTACTCGGCGAGGTGGTCGGCGCCCCGGTCCGGGCGGACGATCACGCGGCCGCCGGACAGGCCCTTGCCGACGTAGTCGTTGGCGTCGCCCTCCAGCCGCAGCGTGACGCCGCGGGGCGCGAACGCGCCGAAGGACTGGCCGGCCGAGCCGGTGAAGGTGATGTCGATGGTGTCGTCCGGCAGGCCCGCGCCGCCGAACTTCCGCGTCACCTCGTGGCCGAGCATGGTGCCGACGGTCCGGTTGATGTTGCGGATGGCGACCTGGGCGCGGACCGGCTGGGCGGCCTCGGCGGAGTCCGCGTTCAGCGCGTCCGCCGCGAGCTTGATCAGCTCGTTGTCCAGGGCCTTCGCCAGGCCGTGGTCCTGCTCGATCACCTGGTGGCGGACGGCGCCGTCCGGCAGCTCGGGGACGTACAGCAGCGGGCCGAGGTCCAGGCCCTGCGCCTTCCAGTGCTGCACGGCCTGGCTGGTGTCCAGCAGCTCGGCGTGGCCGATGGCCTCGTCCAGCGTGCGGAAGCCCAGCTCGGCGAGGAGCTCACGGACCTCCTCGGCGATGAACTGGAAGAAGTTCACCACGAACTCGGCCTGGCCGCTGTAGCGCTCGCGCAGCACCGGGTTCTGGGTGGCGATGCCGACCGGGCAGGTGTCCAGGTGGCACACGCGCATCATCACGCAGCCGGAGACGACCAGCGGCGCGGTCGCGAAGCCGAACTCCTCGGCGCCGAGCAGCGCGGCGATCACCACGTCGCGGCCGGTCTTCAGCTGGCCGTCGGTCTGCACGACGATGCGGTCGCGCAGCCCGTTGAGCAGCAGCGTCTGCTGGGTCTCGGCGAGGCCCAGCTCCCAGGGGCCGCCCGCGTGCTTGAGCGAGGTGAGCGGCGAGGCGCCGGTGCCGCCGTCGTGGCCGGAGATCAGCACCACGTCGGCGTGCGCCTTGGAGACGCCCGCCGCGACGGTGCCGACGCCGACCTCGGAGACCAGCTTGACGTGAATGCGCGCCTTCGGGTTGGCGTTCTTCAGGTCGTGGATCAGCTGGGCGAGGTCCTCGATGGAGTAGATGTCGTGGTGCGGCGGCGGGGAGATCAGGCCGACGCCGGGCGTCGAGTGCCGGGTCTTCGCCACCCACGGGTACACCTTGTGGCCGGGCAGCTGGCCGCCCTCGCCGGGCTTGGCGCCCTGCGCCATCTTGATCTGGATGTCATCGGAGTTGACCAGGTATTCGCTGGTCACGCCGAAGCGGCCGGAGGCGACCTGCTTGATGGAGGAGCGCCGCGTCGGGTCGTGCAGCCGCTCCGAGTCCTCGCCGCCCTCACCGGTGTTGGACTTGCCGCCCAGCTGGTTCATGGCGATGGCCAGGGTCTCGTGCGCCTCCTGGGAGATGGAGCCGTACGACATGGCGCCGGTCGAGAACCGCTTGACGATCTCGCTGACCGGCTCGACCTCCTCGATCGGGATCGAGGGCCGGTCGCCGTCCTTGAAGGAGAACAGGCCGCGCAGCGTCATCAGCCGCTCGGACTGCTCGTTCACCCGCTCGGTGTACTTCTTGAAGATGTCGTAGCGGCGCGCGCGGGTGGAGTGCTGGAGCCGGAAGACCGTCTCCGGGTCGAACAGGTGCGGCTCACCCTCGCGGCGCCACTGGTACTCGCCGCCGATGTCCAGCGCGCGGTGCGCGGAGGGGATGCCGCTGGCCGGGTACGCCTTGGCGTGCCGGGCGGCGACCTCCTTGGCCACGATGTCCAGGCCCGCGCCGCCGATCTTGGTGGCGGTGCCGTGGAAGTAGGCGTCCACGAAGGACTCGTCCAGGCCGACGGCCTCGAAGACCTGGGCGCCGCGGTAGGAGGCCACGGTGGAGATGCCCATCTTGGACATCACCTTCAGGACGCCCTTGCCGAGCGCCTTGATCAGGTTCTTGATCGCGGTCTCGGCCTCCATCCCGGGCAGGAACGTTCCGGCCCGGACCAGGTCCTCGACCGACTCCATCGCCAGGTACGGGTTGACGGCCGCGGCACCGTAGCCGATGAGCAGCGCGACATGGTGCACCTCGCGCACGTCGCCCGCCTCGACCAGCAGCCCCACCTGGGTGCGCTGCTTGGTGCGGATGAGGTGGTGGTGCACGGCGGAGGTGAGCAGCAGCGAGGGGATCGGCGCGTGCTCGGCGTCCGAGTGCCGGTCGGAGAGCACGATCAGCCGGGCGCCGTCCTCGATGGCGGCGTCCGCCTCGGCGCAGATCTCGGCCAGCCGCGCGGCGAGCGCGTCGCCGCCGCCGCTCACCCGGTAGAGGCCGGACAGGTTGGCGGCCTTCAGGCCCGGCATGTCGCCGTCGGCGTTGATGTGGATGAGCTTGGCCAGCTCATCGTTGTCGATCACCGGGAAGGGCAGGGTGACGCTGCGGCAGGAGGCCGCGGTCGGCTCCAGCAGATTGCCCTGCGGGCCCAGCGAGGAGATCAGCGAGGTGACCAGCTCCTCGCGGATCGCGTCCAGCGGCGGGTTGGTGACCTGCGCGAACAGCTGGGTGAAGTAGTCGAACAGCAGCCGCGGCCGCTCGGAGAGGGCGGCGATCGGCGAGTCCGTGCCCATCGAGCCGATCGGCTCGGCACCGGCCTTGGCCATCGGCGCGAGCAGGACCCGCAGCTCCTCCTCGGTGTAGCCGAAGGTCTGCTGGCGGCGGGTGACCGAGGCGTGGGTGTGCACGATGTGCTCGCGCTCGGGCAGGTCCGCCAGGTCGATCAGCCCGGCCTCCAGCCAGTCGCCGTACGGCTGCTCGCCGGCCAGCTCGGCCTTGATCTCGTCGTCCTCGATGATCCGGTGCTCGGCGGTGTCCACCAGGAACATCCGGCCCGGCTGGAGCCGGCCCTTGCGGACCACCTTGGCCGGGTCGATGTCCAGGACGCCGACCTCGGACGACAGCACGACCAGCCCGTCGTCGGTGACCCAGTAGCGCCCCGGCCGCAGACCGTTGCGGTCCAGCACGGCGCCGACCTGGGTGCCGTCGGTGAAGGTGACACAGGCCGGGCCGTCCCAGGGCTCCATCATCGTGGAGTGGTACTGGTAGAAGGCGCGCCGGGCCGGGTCCATCGAGGGGTGGTTCTCCCACGCCTCGGGGACCATCATCAGCACCGAGTGCGGCAGCGAGCGGCCGCCGAGGTGCAGCAGCTCCAGGACCTCGTCGAAGGTCGCGGAGTCGGAGGCGTCCGGGGTGCAGAGCGGGAAGATCCGGTCCAGGCCCTTCTCCCCGAACAGGTCGCTGACCAGCTGGGATTCGCGTGCCCGCATCCAGTTGCGGTTGCCCTGGACGGTGTTGATCTCACCGTTGTGGGCGACGAAGCGGTACGGGTGGGCCAGCGGCCAGCTCGGGAAGGTGTTCGTGGAGAACCGGGAGTGGACCAGCGCGATGGCCGTGGCGAAACGGCGGTCGGACAGGTCCGGGAAGAACGGCTCCAGCTGACCGGTGGTCAGCATGCCCTTGTACACCACGGTGCGGGAGGACAGCGACGGGAAGTACACGTCGGCCTCGCGCTCGGCGCGCTTGCGCAGCACGAACGCCTTGCGGTCCAGGTCCAGCCCGCTGCTGGTGCCGTCCGCGACGAAGAGCTGACGGAAGGCGGGCATGGTGGTGCGCGCGCCATTGCCCAGCAGCTCGGGCGCGACCGGCACCTCGCGCCAGCCGAGGACGGTCAGCTCCTCCTCGGCGGCGATCCGCTCGATGTGCTCCGCGGCCTCGTCACCCGCCGCCTCGGGCAGGAACCCGATACCCACGGCATACGAACCGGCCTCGGGAAGATCGAAGTCGGTCACGTCCCGCAGGAAGGCGTCCGGAACCTGCACGAGGATGCCCGCGCCGTCACCCGAGTCGGGCTCGGAGCCGGTGGCTCCACGGTGCTCCAGGTTCCGTAGCACGGTGAGAGCCTGCTCAACGAGCTCGTGGCTGGCCTCGCCGGTGAGGGTCGCCACAAAACCGACGCCACAGGCGTCGTGCTCATTGCGCGGGTCGTACATCCCCTGGCGGGCGGGGTGGGATGCGGAACGCATCGGCTCTCCCGTCGTCGTCATGGCATTTTGCGTGTGCCGAGGGACGACGTTGGCCCTCCGCGAGAATTTCGTGCAGGTTACATGATGAGCCGGTTCTCGGGAAGTGGATATTCCGTTTCACCATGCGGACACCCCTGCACGGGGCGAGTCGGGCGATGGGGACTGAAACGACCACCGTCGCCCCGGCGCGAGACGGGCCACACTGCCCGAGCGCTTCGGCTTTATGCCCGCTGGTAAATGGATCGAAACCGTCGAGTAACAGCGTAGTTATACGGTTACTCGTATGAGAGGTCGGTCAGGGGTCAGCCTACGGCCGTACCGAAGAACGTGCCCAGGGCATAGGTCACACCCGCCGCCGCCCCGCCCAGCGCGAGCTGCCGCAGCCCGCTGAACCACCACGGCCGGGCCGTCACCCGGGCCACCACCGCACCGCACGCGAACAGCCCGAGCAGCGCCAGCACCACCGCCGGCCACAGCGCCACCGCGCCCAGCAGATACGGCAGCACCGGCAGCAGCGCGCCCAGCGCGAACGAGCCGAACGAGGACACCGCGGCGACCAGCGGCGACGGCAGATCGTCCGGGTCGATGCCCAGCTCCTCGCGGGCGTGTATCTCCAGCGCCTGCTCCGGATCCTTCGACAGCTGCGCGGCCACCTCGCGGGCCAGCTTCGGCTTCACGCCCCGCGACTCGTACAGCGCGGCCAGCTCCGCCAGCTCGTCCGCCGGGTGCTTGCGCAGCTCCCGCCGCTCGACCTCCAGCTCGGCCTCGACCAGCTCGCGCTGGGAGGCGACGGAGGTGTACTCACCGGCCGCCATTGAGAACGCACCGGCGGCGAGCCCCGCCAGCCCGGTGATCACGATGGTCTGCCGGTCGACGGCCCCGCCCGCGACGCCGGTCATCAGCGCCAGGTTGGAGACCAGCCCGTCCATGGCCCCGAAGACGGCCGGGCGCAGCCAGCCGCCGTTCACATCGCGGTGGGTGTGGTTGTCGCGGTGGGCGATATGCGGTGACTGAACGGTGTCGATGACGGACATGTGCTGTCGTGCTCCCTTCGCGGGCGCGGACCTGCCGCCCGCACCCCAATAGCTCGAAGGTAGACACGCGACCCCCTGTCCCGCCAGCAAGGAAGGCCGAACTTACCGCTCTGACCTGCGGAAACGTAAAAAGGCCGCCGAAACCCGAGGGGTTCGGCGGCCTCTTGGCCCAGGCGTCAGGGCTTCTTGGTGGCCTCCGGCTCGGCGGGCGCCTTGCCTTCGGCGGGAGCCTTCGCCTCGGCGGGAGCCTTCGCTTCCGCGTCCTTCTCGGCCGGGGCGTCCTCCTCGGCCGCGCCGTCTTCCACCGCCACGGGCTCGACGACCTCTTCCCGGCCCGGGGCCTTCTTCGCGGAGATCACCAGGTACGCCATCGCCGCCAGGAAGACGACGATCGACGTCCAGTCGTTGAGCCGCAGGCCCAGGATGTGGTGGGCGTCGTCCACCCGCAGATACTCGATCCAGAAGCGGCCCACGGTGTACGAGGCCACATAGAGGGCGAACGCCCGGCCATGCCCCAGCGTGAAGCGGCGGTCCGCCCAGATCACCAGCAGCGCCACGCCGATGCACCACAGCGACTCGTAGAGGAACGTCGGGTGGTACGTGCCGGCGACGCGCCCGGTGTCCGGGTCGGCGTCGATCTTCAGCGCCCACGGCAGGGTGGTCGCCTTGCCGTACAGCTCCTGGTTGAACCAGTTGCCCCAGCGGCCGATCGCCTGGGCCAGGGCGATCCCGGGAGCGATGGCGTCCGCGTACGCCGGGAGCGGGATCCCCCGGCGACGGCAGCCGATCCAGGCCCCCAGCGCGCCCAGCGCCACGGCTCCCCAGATTCCCAGGCCGCCCTGCCAGATCTTGAAGGCGTCGACCCAGTTCTTGCCGTCCGTGAAGTACAGCTGGTAGTCGGTGATGACGTGGTAGAGCCGCCCTCCCACCAGTCCGAAGGGCACCGCCCACACGGCGATGTCGGCAACGGTGCCGACCTGGCCGCCGCGGGCGACCCAGCGCCGCCCACCGAGCCAGACGGCGACGAAAACGCCGATGATGATGCAGAACGCGTAGCCGCGCAGCGGGATCGGACCGAGGTAGATCACGCCGGACGACGGGCTGGGAATGTAAGCGAGTTCCATGACAGGGTCGACGCTACCGTGCCGGGCGGTCAATGCGGCAACCTGCCCGGCACAACGTGTGGATAACGGGTCTCAGCCCCTCGCCGCCGCGGCCACCATGCGCTTCAGCTTGTTGGGCGACAGCGGGGTGTCCGGACCGTAAATCGACTTCCCGTCGAGCAATACGGTCGGGGTCGAGGGGAAGCCGGAACGGTTGAAGTCGGCGTGGGACTTCCTGACCCACCCGTCGTGCCGACCGTCCTCGACGCACGTGCGGAACGCCGCCGTGTTCAGCCCCGGGACCTTGTCCGCCAGGCGGATCAGCCTGGCGTTCTTCGCGTACGTGTCCCGGGTCTCCTCCGGCTGATGCCGGTACAGGACGTCGTGGTACGCCCGGAACTTCCCCGCGTCCTGGGCACACGCGGCGGCGTTCGCCGCGCGCACCGAGCCGGTGCCGCCCAGGTTGCCGTCGATGATGGCGACGAGGTGGTATTCGACCCGCATCCGGCCGCGGTCCGCCAGCTGGTTCACGGTCTTGTGGAAGACGTCCTCGAACTGCTTGCAGCCCGGGCAGCGGAAGTCCTCGTACACGGTCAACGTGGCCGGAGCGCCGCGCTTCCCGGCCGGAACGGCCAGATCGCCCTTGCCCACCGCGCCCCGCGGCGGCTCGGCGGAGCTGCCCGACTTCCCCGAGTCCTGGTTCGCCTTGGTCGCGAACACGCCCACCCCGCCGGCCACCGCGAGGACGGCGATCACCGCCCCGACCATGCCGAGCGTCCGCTTTCGCTTGCCGCGCGCCTTGTCCTTCTCGCGCTGTTCTTGCAGTCGCTCCCGGGCGCTGCGCTTTCCCTGACGGTTTTTCTGGCTCACGCCCTCGCTTAACGAGGCGGAGGGGCACCGCTCAGCCCCTCCGCCCCGTATTCCCTCGAACGAGGTATCAGCGCGCGGCCCTGACGCCCTCCGCCAGCTCACCCGCGAGCCGGCGCACGCCGTCCAGCCCGGCCTCCGGGCTCTCCGCGTCCAGCAACCGCTTCACGAAGGCCGACCCCACGATGACCCCGTCCGCGAACGCGGCGACCTCGGCCGCCTGCGCGGGGTTCGACACCCCGAGCCCCACGCACACCGGCAGCGCGGTGGTCGCACGGGTGCGCGCGACCAGCTCGCGCGCCTCCTGCCCCACCGATTCCCTCGTTCCGGTGACGCCCATCAGGGACGCGGCGTAGACGAAACCGCTGCCCGCCGCCGTGATCTTCGCCAGCCGCTCGTCCCGGCTGCTCGGCGCGACCACGAACACCGTCGCCAGCCCGTGCTGCTCGGCCGCCTTCCGCCACACCTCGGACTCCTCGACCGGCAGGTCCGGCAGGATGCACCCGGCGCCGCCGACCGCGGCCAGGTCCGCGGCGAACCGCTCGACGCCGTAGCGGTCGACGGGGTTCCAGTAGGTCATGCACAGGATCGGCGCACCCGTCGCCGCGTGCACCTCGCCGACCGTACGGATCACATCGCGGATCCGGACCCCGCCCCTGAGGGCGATGTCGTCCGCGGTCTGGATCACCGGCCCGTCGAGCACCGGATCGCTGTGCGGCAGCCCGACCTCGACCACATCGCAGCCGCCCTCGATCATCGCGGTCATCGCCGCGACGCCGCCGTCGATCGACGGAAAACCCGCGGGCAGATATCCGACGAGCGCCGAGCGCCCCTCGTCCTTGGCCTTGGCCAGGACGGACCCCAGCAGCTCCAGATTCCCGGCCATCACTTGGCTCCCTCGTCGTACAGCCCGAAATACCGCGCCGCGGTGTCCATGTCCTTGTCGCCGCGCCCGGAGAGGTTGACGACGATGACGGCGCCCTCGCCCAGCTCCCGCCCGAGATCCAGCGCCCCGGCCAGCGCGTGCGCGCTCTCGATCGCCGGGATGATCCCCTCGCTCTGCGACAGCAGCCGCAGCGCCTGCATGGCCTCGTCGTCGGTGACGGCCCGGTACTCGGCCCGCCCGACGTCCTTCAGATACGCGTGCTCGGGACCGACCCCCGGGTAGTCAAGACCGGCGGAGATCGAGTACGGCTCGGTGATCTGCCCGTCCTCGTCCTGGAGGACATACGAGCGCGACCCGTGCAGGATCCCGGGCTCGCCGTGGCTCAACGTCGCGGCGTGCTCACCGGACTCCACCCCGTGCCCCGCGGGCTCGAAGCCCACGATCCGCACGCTCTCGTCGGGCAGGAACGCGTGGAACAGCCCGATCGCGTTCGACCCGCCGCCCACGCACGCCGCCACCGCGTCCGGCAGCCGCCCGGTCCGCTCCAGGATCTGCCGCCGCGCCTCCACGCCGATCACCCGGTGGAAGTCCCGCACCAGCGCCGGGAAGGGGTGCGGCCCGGCGACCGTGCCGAACAGATAGTGCGTACGGTCCACATTGGCGACCCAGTCGCGGAACGCCTCGTTGATGGCGTCCTTCAGCGTCCTGCTGCCGGACTTCACGGCGATGACCTCGGCGCCCAGCATCCGCATCCGCGCCACGTTGAGCGCCTGCCGCTGGGTGTCGACCTCGCCCATGTAGATCGTGCACTCGAGGCCGAACAGCGCACACGCCGTGGCCGTCGCCACCCCGTGCTGGCCCGCGCCGGTCTCGGCGATGACCCGGGTCTTGCCCATGCGCTTGGTGAGCAGGGCCTGCCCCAGCACGTTGTTGATCTTGTGCGATCCGGTGTGGTTCAGGTCCTCCCGCTTCAGGAAGATCCGCGCACCCCCGGCGTGCTCGGCGAACCGCGGCACCTCGGTCAGGGCGCTCGGCCGCCCCGTGTAGTTGACCAGCAGGTCCTCGAGCTCGGCCGCGAAGGCGGGATCGGCCTTGGCCTTGTCGTACTCCGCGGCGACCTCATCGACCGCGGCGACGAGCGCCTCGGGGATGAACTTGCCGCCGAACGCACCGAAATACCCCTCGGTACTGGGGACCTGACCCTCGGGGTCCGGAATGAAGAAATCAGAGGACATGGAAGCACTCCGCAAGTCTTGAGGGAAACGACGAACTGGCCCACCGGCGGACAGCCGCCGACGAGACAGGAGGGGAGGGGGTCGCGGGGGTGGGGTCCTGGACGCTGCCGTGTATGTGTGGCGCCGTGGACTTCCGGCTCACTCGGCGCTTCCGGGCGGCGGCGCCGTAAATATACGGTCCAGGGCCCTGCCCGGGAGGCCACGGCCCCGCACCCGGAAACGCGCCGTCAGCGCACCGGCAACGAACCCCAGCGCACCCAGTGACAACCCGCCACCGTCAACGCCATCGGCGCCCGTTGACCTGCCCCGGCTCGCACCCGATGTGATAGCGCACGCGACGCCCCCGCACCCGCCGGGCGGGTGCGCGGCAACCCCGGGGGCGGCACCCCCGCGCCAAGCGCGCGTACACGTCCATGGTCCGCTCAGTCCCGCCCGTGCCGCAGCGCCGGATGCGCACCGGCCGCCACCAGATCGGCGACCGCGCCCTTGGGGTCGCGCCCCGTCACCAGGGACTCCCCCACCAGCACCGCGTCCGCGCCGTCGTTCGCGTAGGCGATCAGGTCGTGCGGTCCGCGCACACCCGACTCCGCGATCTTGACGATGTGGTCCGGGATCTCCGGCGCGACCCGCGCGAAGTTCCCCCGGTCCACCTCCAGCGTCTTCAGGTTCCGCGCGTTGACGCCGATCAGCCGCGCCCCGGCGGCCACGGCCCGCTCGACCTCTTCCTCGTCGTGCACCTCGACCAGCGGGGTCAGCCCGATCGACTCGGCCCGCTCGATCAGCGAGACCAGCGCCTCCTGCGGCAGCGCGGCCACGATCAGCAGCACCACGTCGGCGCCGTACGCCCGTGCCTCCCACAGCTGGTAGGAGGTGACGATGAAGTCCTTGCGCAGCACCGGGATGTCGACCTTGGCCCGCACGGCCTCCAGGTCGGCCAGCGATCCGCCGAAGCGCCGCTGTTCGGTGAGCACGCTGATGAGCGACGCGCCGCCCGCCTCGTAGTCGGCGGCGAGCGCGGCCGGGTCGGCGATCGCGGCGAGCGCGCCCTTGGACGGGCTGGACCGCTTGACCTCGCAGATCACCTTGACGCTGTCGCCCTTGAGCGCTGCCACGCCGTCCTTCGCCGGCTGGGCCTTGGCCGCCCGCTCCTTGAGCTCGTCGAGGGTGACGCGCGCCTGCCGCTCCGCGAGGTCGGCACGGACACCGTCGATGATCTCGTCGAGCACACTCACGCGAGCGGCCCCCTTCCGGGACGGGGATGGAGCTTCTGGTCGAATGCGATGGTAGCTGTCAAAGGACCGAGGTCCCGCATCCGGTTGACGCCGCGTCCCACCAGGTGGTCGTCCACGACGTCATACACAACAACGGTCAGGGTGCCAGTAGTCCCCCGAAGGGGAAATTCCGGATGAGGGTGAAGGCGAGGACGGCGCCTCCGATCACCCAGGCGTGCCACGCCTGCCAGGCCCACGGCCCGCGGCGGCGCCGCCATCCGAGAGCCCGGACGCACCACAGCACCCACCCCGCACAGAACACGCCGCCGCACACCACGACCAGGGCGTTGTCCCCCAGCGCCCGCAGCAGCTCGCCGTGCGCCAGGGCGTGGGCGCTGCGCAGCCCGCCGCACCCGGGGCAGTAGAGGCCGGTCAGCCGGAACAGCGGGCAGACGGGGTAGTGGCCGGGCTGATGGGGATCGACGGCGCCGACGTACGCGAAGGCGGCGGCGACGCCGGCGAGTACGCCGAGGGGAGCGAGGAGCCGACGCGCCGCGGGAGACAGGACCACATGCCCGAGTCTCCCCGGGAAACCACGAAGGCGCAGCTCAGGGCCGTGCCCGATGATCCGTACGGATCAGCCCGTACGAACTCGTCGGCACCGGCCCCGCGCCGCGCCTCGGCTTCCTCGGCTCACTCCTGGGTCTGCACCTGCTTCTCGCCCACCATCCGCAGCGGCTTGGCCTTCGGGGCGCCGAGCCCGGCCGCGCGCATGGCCATCGTGACGACACCGCCGAGGAGAGCGATGACGATGCCCGCCCAGAAGCCGAGCGGGTTGGCCAGCACGGTGAACGCTCCGGCGACGCAGAAGCCGATGAAGGCGATGGTGACACCGGTCCAGGCGGCCGGGGTGTGCCCGTGGGCGTTGGACATGAATTCTCCTCGTAGCTCTACACAGCGCCTGGTCCGGGCCTGGTCCGGGCGCGCGGGGCGAAGCTCCCACGCCATTGTCCCCGATGCCGGAAGCGCCCTTGAGCGGGGGTGCCTCCCCTCGGCGCTTCCTCCGCGACTACCGCGAAACCGTCGGGTCCTCGCCCCGGTCCAGGGCCTTCCACAGCTCCTCGGGGCGGTCGGGGTCGGGGGCCGCGGAGGCGCGGCGCGCGGGCCTCCGGCCCTCCGCCCCGGCCCGCTCGTACCGCCCGGACATGGCGGGCCAGTGGCGCCCGTACGCCAGTGCCAGCACGCCCGCGAACAGCAGCAGCACACCGCCCGCCAGGGCGACCCACGGCCAGGGCGTGTACGACACGTCGTGGATGGCGCTGCCCTCCACGCCGGTCACCTTGGACGCCTTCTCCTTGAGCGCCGCCTTGTCGGTGGCGCCGAGCGCGGCGCTGATGACGATGCCCGTACCGCTGAGGGCGAGGAGGAGGGAGACGACGATGCGGCCGACGCGGCGTACGGCGAAGACGGCCACGAGCGCGGCGAGGCCCACGACGGCGAGGGCGCCGGGCAGCCCGGTGATGTCGTCGCCGTTGGCGCTCTGCGGCAGGGAGCTCTGGGCGACGCTGGCCGTGCCCTCGGCCCACTTGCGGCTGGTGGCCAGCAGGACGAGCGCCGCGCCCAGCGCACCGCACAGCAGCGCGACGGCGAGGCTGCCGCGCGCCGCTCGGCGGCCGCGCTCGGCGGGGGCGGAGGGCTCGTTCTCGGCCCGGGGCGGGGGTACGGCTGCTGCACTCACGCCTACCACTATCCCCCACGCCGAACACCCGCCCGCCCGTGGGCCGCGCGGGACCGCCGCAGGCCGCCCGGCGCGGGGCCG
>NZ_RIBZ01000873.1:0-31877 GCF_003721215.1 Streptomyces botrytidirepellens | reverse complement strand
CCGTGACCGGAACCCGGTTCCGGTCACGGCCTCGCGCCTGCCGAGGGTTGCTGCGGTCATCAGCCGGAGGACGCGGGGGCACCACGCCGATCTGTAGCCCGCCGGGCGCCGCAGCAACCGCCGGCCTACGCCCGGGTCTGGGGTTCGTCGAAGAGGCCGACGCCGCCGCACGCTCCGGTCTCAGCTGCCATCTCGCCGACACCGCCAGGCACGGCGAATGTTGCGCGGGCGTGATGGTGATCTGAACGGTGCCGGTCAGGGGCAGCCGTGCTCAGGGCGTTCGATGGACACCTTGGGCAGTTTCCGGTCCAGCCATGCGGGGAGCCACCAGGCGCGTTTGCCGAGCATTTGCATGGCGGCGGGAACGATGAGGCATCGGATGATCACGGCGTCGAGGAGGATGGCGACGGCCAGGCCGAGTCCGAACTGCTGGAGCATGCGGTCGTTGCTGAGGACGAAGGCTCCGAAGACGAACATCATGATGGCCGCGGCGGCGGTGATGACCTTGCCGGTGGAGGCGAGTCCTTCGCGTACGGATTGCGAAGGGTCTTTGGTGCGGGTCCATTCTTCGTGGATGCGTGAGATGAGGAAGACCTCGTAGTCCATGGAGAGCCCGAAGACGATCGCGAAGATCAACGCTGGGATGAATGCTTCTATGGGGCCGGGCTGTGCTCCGAACCAGCCGTGCTGGAACACCAGGGTGATCACGCCGAGGGCGGCGGAGATGGACAGCAGGTTCAGGATAGCGGCCTTGAGGGGGATCCAGATGGACCGGAAGACCAGCAGGAGCAGGAGTGAGGAGACGCCGACGACGACGGCGACGAAGAGCGGCAGACGGTTGGCGAGTGTTTCGGAGACGTCCTGGGAGGCAGCCGTGGCGCCACCGACCAGGACTTCGGCGCCGGTGCTGTGCTCCAGGGGCGGGGCCACGTCGTCACGCAGGTGGTGAACGAGGTCCACGGTCCCTTCGGCCTGGGGTGAGGTAGTGGGGTAGACGAAGACGGTGGACAGGGCGCCGTCCTCGGAGGGCAGTGCGGGGCTGGCTTGGGCGACGCCGTCGGTGGTGCGGAGTTTGTCCTGGACGGTCTTGCCGGCTTCCTGGTCACCCTTGACCAGGACGATGAGCGGTCCGTTGAAACCGGGGCCGAAGCCTTCGGCGAGCAGGTCGTAGGCGTGGCGGGAGGTGGTCTCCTTGGGGTCGTTGCCGGAGTCGGCGAAGCCCAGGCGCATGCCCAGTGCCGGTGCGGACAGGGCCAGGAGCGCGATCACGCCGACCAGCAGGGTCGGGATCGGGCGTCGCTGCACGGCACGTGCCATGGCGCGCCAGCGGTTGCCTTCCGTCCTGCCCTTCTGGGTGGCCTTGGCCTGCTGCTTGAGCACGTGGCGCTGGATGCGCTTGCCGAACAGGGCCAGCAGGGCGGGCAGCAGCACCAGTGAGGCGGCCATGGTGATCAAGACGGTGATGGCCACCGCGAGGGCGATGCCCTGCAGTGAGCCGAGCCCGAGGGCGACCAGGCCGAGCAGGGCAACGATGACGGTGCAGCCGGCGAAGAAGACCGTTCGGCCGGCCGAGTCGAGTGCCTTGCGCCCGGCTTCCGCGGGCTGGATGCCGGCCAGGAGCTCGTGCCGGTAGCGGTAGAAGATCAGCAGGGCGTAGTCGACGCCGACGCCGAGGCCGACGAGCATCAGGATGGGCGGGGTGAAGTCCGCGACGGTGAAGATGAGTGAGGCCAGGGCGATCAGGCCGATGGCGCCGCCGACGGCGAACAGTGCTGTGATCAGCGGCAGTGATGCGGCAAGCAGCGAGCCGAACAGCAGGACCAGGATGACCAGAGCGGCCACGATCCCGGCGAGTTCGGCGGTCGGGCCCGCCTTGTCCTCCGCGTTACGCGCGGCCTCGCCGCCCACCTCGACCTGGAGGTGATCGGTGGCGATGCTCTGCGCTGTGTCGATGATCTTGGCAACGTCCTCCTTGGGGACATCTTCGGTCTTGCCGTCCAGCGTGACGGACGCGTAGCCGATCGTGCCGTCCTTGGACACGGCCGAGGCATCGGTGAAGGGGCTGCGCACGTCGGCGACGCCCGCCATGTCCTTCACCTTGGCCAGCATCGGCTCGACGCTGCCCTTGGCGTTCCTGATGCCCGCGGTGTACTTGAAGACGATCTCGACGCTGTCGCCGGCCTGGTCACTGCCGTGCTTCTTGAACAGGTCCGTGGCGGTCTGGGAGTCGGTGCCCGGCAGCGAGAAGTCGTTCTTGTACGCGGCGCCGACCGCGGTGGAGCCCAGCATGATGGCAGCCACGACAGCCACCCAGAGCACGATGGCGGCCCAGCGGTGACGCTGTGCCCAGCCGGCCAGGGCACCGAACCGGCCAACGGGAGCCGACCTGCCTTCCTGTGCCGGGGGTGGGGCAAGAGACGCGGCTGAGCCGCGGGGGGAAGACACGATGCCTACCTCGAATCCGAGCGAGTGTTACCTGGGGTCACCGCCACGCCCACGACCATGCCGACGAGAACAGGTACGCCAAGGGACAGCCCGACCAACGCGCCACTGACCGTGATTGAGAACGTTCCGGCAGCGGTGACCAGCAGAAGTCCGGCAGCGGCACCCACGAGTGCGCCGACGAAAGCAGCACTGATACGTGTGGGCGTGAAGGACGACGACATGCCCTCGATCCTGCTCGCGATCCCCTGGCCCGGGCGTCGGCCCATGGCTGACAGTCGCTCTGCATCCCTGACAGGAGGCGGACTGCCCGCCGTACACCAGCAGATGTATGCCCTGCCTGCTGTGTACCTCTCCAGCGGACACCTCTCGACGCAAACGGGACATAGAATCGCAGGTCCGATTGTGCTGCAGGCAGAATGAAGCAATGCCGCACATCGACGTCAGCCGCCTGCACCTGCCCGCAGGGCCGCGTGCCGACCTGGCGCTCGCCGGGGTCGTGCTCGTGCTGGCGGGGGTAGCCGAGGGGCAGCGGCTGGGCTCGAACTGGGACGCGCCCGCAGCGGTGGTCGGCTCCTGGTTCCTGGCAGTAGCGGTATGTGCGACGCTGCCGCTGCGCCGACGACACCCGGTGACGGCGGGCTGGTTCACGGTGATCGGCACGGGCGCCTACTACCTGCTGAGTACGGTCGACGGCCCGCTCATCGTGATCCCGATCGCTGCCTTGTACGCGCTCGCGGCCCAGGGACGGATCCAGGCATCGGTCGCCATGGTCGCGGTGATGGTCATCGGCGTTGGCGCGGGAGCCCTGGTCGGCACCGGCGACGTCAATGGCACGGCCGTCTTCATGCTGACCGGCTGGCTGATCGCGGTGGTGGCTCTGGCCGCGATGCGCCACGGCCGGGTCGCCTACGCCGAGGAGGAGGCGAGGCTGCGCACCACGCAGGAACGGCTGCGCATCGCGCGCGAGTTGCACGACGTGATCGGCCACAACATGTCGATGATCCACGTGCAGGCGTCCTCCGCTCTGCACCGGCTGCACAAGGACCCCGGCCAAGCGCAGGAAGCTCTGTCCGCCATCAAGCAGGCCAGCAAGGAGGGCCTGCAGGAACTGCGTGCCACCCTCGGCGTCCTGCGACAGGTCGACGAAGACGCTCCCACCGCTCCCTCTCCGGGGCTGTCCCGGATCGACGAACTGGTCTCCTCAGCGGCCCGCGCGGGCCTGGACGTCCGCATCGAGAACAACGGCACCGACTCACCGCTGCCGGCCGCAGTCGACCTCGCCGCCTATCGCATTGTCCAGGAATCGCTGACCAATGCCGCCAAGCACAGCGGCGCCAAGCGCGTCGTCGTCCAGATCCGCCACGAGAACCGAGAACTGACGCTCACCGTTCAGGACGACGGCCAAGGTGTACCCGCCCACGCTGTGCATGGGGGTGGCAGCGGAATCGCGGGCATGGCGGAACGGGCCCGCGCACTGGGCGGAACGCTGAGGGCCAAGCCCGGCAGCACTGGCGGATTCGTCGTCCGGGCCCGGCTACCGTTCTCAGACCACCACGAGCCGATGGGCGGAGCATCTGATGATCAGGATCCTGCTCGCGGATGACCAGCGCCTCGTGCGCGCGGGAATTCGCGGCATCCTCGACGACGAGGACGACCTGCACGTGGTCGCCGAGGCCGCCGATGGGCGCGAAGCCCTCGCAGCCTGCCGGGAACTGCGGCCCGACGTGGTGCTGATGGACATCCGCATGCCCGGCATGGACGGGCTCGAAGCCGCTCGCCGCATCGCCGACAACGAGCAACTGGCAGCGGTGAAGGTGGTCATGCTGACGACGTTCGACCTCGACGAGTACGTGTACGACGCCTTGCGAGCCGGCGCCACGGGCTTCCTCGTCAAGGACACCGAACCAGCCGAACTCCTGCACGCGGTGCGCGTCGCCGCGCGAGGAGACGCGCTCATCAGCCCCTCCATCACCCGTCGGCTCATCGCCGAATTCGCCAACCGTCCGGGGAACACTCAGCAGCCCGATCGTCGCCTCGACGTATTGACCGGCCGCGAACGGGAGGTCATGAAGCTGATCGCTGCTGGACGTACCAACGACGAAATCGCCGCGCAACTGGTGGTGTCTCCGCTGACCGCGAAGACCCATGTCAGCCGCATCTTGGCCAAGCTCGGCGCCCGGGACAGGTCCCAGGTCGTGGTCATGGCGTACGAGTACCGCATGGTCAGCCCCGGCTGGCTCGCGGACTGAGTCCACAGCTTCCACCAGGGCCGGTACCGGGCCCGCCACGCAGACATCACCTGCAGCAGGTCCGCGACCCGCCTCCCACAGCCATGCTGCGGATTCTGATACCGAAGTGAGACTGACTGCGCGAGGCCACGACGTGAGACGCCGACCTCAGCCGTAGTTCAGAGCGCTGGCGCCGGAGGTAAACGGAGAGAACCTAGCGGTCAGGCGGGGTCCTCCCCGTAACGGGCCTCCCCGGTCCGAATGCTTCAGTGGCGGCGGTCGGGTGCGGCTGGGTCGGCAGCGCCCGGACTGGGGGGTGGGCTGAGATAGTGCGTGGAGCAGCTGTCGGTTGTGCGCGGTCAGTTGGTTGACGGCGCGGACGAGGTGCTCGACGTCGGTCCGCAGCTGCGTGAGCCCGATGTCGCCCCGGACGATGCGGGCAACCCCGATCGAGGTGGCCCGTGACCGTCGCCGCCAGGCCGCGGCGACCGAGGAAGCCGCATTGCGCCGGCCTCGTAAACGAGCGGGCACGGGGACGTGCTCACAAGGTTCCGGAAGCGCGGAAGTCGGCATGAGGAACACCGAAAGCAGGCCGGTGCGTAAGGTCTCAGCGGGTCAGGCGCCAGCTTCGGGGTCGTGAACCTCCGGCGGCCCGCTCCCGGAGTCTCGGCTAGTGAGTCGTGGAGGTCAGCGGGGGTGACCATGGCCAGCATGGGCAGCCCCCAATCAGGGCCCATTACGCGTTCGTTGTCGGAGGGATAGCGGCGGCGCATGGCGGCTTCGTTTCCTCCGGGCGCCCCTGTCGTGGTGGTCAGGAAGAGACGACGAGGTCGAGGGTCGATTCGATGGAGTTGAGCTGGGCCATGATGTGCTTGACCCACTTGTCGCGCGGGTGGGCGGCGGCGTGAGGGGCGACGGTGCCGGTGATGAACCGGCGGAACTCGGTCAGCTTCTCGGTGAGCACGCCCGTTCGTATGCCTCCAGCGCCGCCCGTTCGGCGCCGAGCTGGTAGCCGTCGCTCCTGGTCCAGATCAGCGGTGGCCAGCCGTTTTCAGTGATGATGTCGCGCAGGGCGGCCAGCCCCGACCCGACCTGGCTGGGGGACAGCCCGCTCGCGCGGGTCAACTGAGGGAACAGCAGTCCCGCGGGTCTGGCCTCGAACAACACGAACCGCAGGGTGTCCGCATGCCGCTGGGCGGCTTCGCCCCGACGCCGTGAGGCGCGGGGCACAACTCCTCGCTCCGCAGCATACGGGCGAGCTCGTCATCCATGTCGACCTTCCCGGTGTCTACCGCGGTCTCGATCCAGTCCAGCGTGGCTTCTCTGAACTAAAAACCGCGGCTCAGCTGTGCCGTCTCATGAGGTTGGTGCCACGGCCTCGGTCACTGGATCTCCGGCCGGACTTCGGGGGCTGGCCCGCTCGGCGATGAGCCGCCCGTAGTTCGGGCACTGGGTGACGTCCTCGTACTCGCAGTTCAGGCCGCCCTCGATGAGCTCCAATGAGGCCTGGGCCGCTGCGATTCTCGACCGGAGCTCCTGGGCTGCGGGACGCAGGATCTCGTGCCGGGTGGCGCGGTTGACGGTTGCGGACAGGCTCCTGATGGTGTTCAGGCCAAGGCCGGCCTCCTTCAAGATGAGGATCGTCGCCACGCGGGTGAGGTCGTCCGCACCGTAGCGGCGGCGCCCGCCGGCGTCCCGTCCGGGGTGCAGCAGGCCCATTGCCTCCCAATGTCGCAGCACGTGCGTGGCCAGGCCGAACCGTGCCGCGAGGGCGCCGATGCTCAACGTGCCGGCGTCGCCGTCTTCGCTTGACTTCATGCCGACATTAAGTCGCAGCATGACGTCCATGTCCAAGAATCAGGAAGCGGTGGAAGAGCACCGCGACGCAAAAGCCCTGCTGGCCGTCCTCGACTCTGCGGACCAGATGCCAAGCGCCACTCGGCTGCGGGCCCGCTCCTACGAACTGCTTTCTCTCGTCCCGGACTCGACCGTCGTGGACGTCGGCTGCGGCGCCGGACGAGCCGTCGCCGAGCTGGCTGAACGCGGCGTCCACGCGGTGGGCGTGGACCCCAGCCCGCGGATGCTGGCCGCGGCCCGGAAGCGGTGGTCGCAGGCCGAGTTCCGGGAGGCGGGGGCGGAGGATCTGCCGTTCGACGACGGAAGCGTGCGCGGCTACCGTGCCGACAAGGTCTTCCACGTACTTCTGGAGCCAGGGCGCGCGGTGGCGGAGGCACGACGGGTCCTCTGCCCGGGCGGCAGGATCGTCCTGGTCGGTCAGGACTGGGACGCCATCATGATCGACTCGGCTGACGCGGCGCTCACCCGCACGATCGTGCACGCCCGCGCCGACCTTCTGGGCACGCCACGCGCCGGCCGCCAGTACCGCAGCCTGCTCCTGGCCGGCGGGTTCGACGATGTCACGGTCGAGGTGCACACCAGCGTGTTCACCGACCCCCCGATGCTGTCGCTGCTCGCGAGGCTCGCCGAGCCGGCCTGCGTCAGCGGCGCCGTCGGCCGCGACCAGGCGGACGAGTGGCTCGCCGAACAGCGCCGACGCGCCGAGGGCGGCCGCTTCCTCGTCGCCATTCCGTTTTTCGTGGCCTCCGCCTCCGCCTAAGTGCTGTCCGACCACCTACATCGGAAGCCGTTCGAGAACTTCGTGGAACCAACGTCCTGAGACACCACGCTTAGCTGCCTTGGCATGGGGCTGCGACTTCACTCGTCCGTGTGGCGATCTGTCCGAAGGTTGGCATGCCGAGGTCCACGACAGTCGACCTCCGTCGTTCCTCGGTGTCCAGTTGGCCCAGCTTCTCGGCTGCGCCAGCGAGGCTGACACGTAGCCCTTCGACTTCACCGAGCCACCCCTCCCGTTCCGCTTCGGCGACGCGGGCGATGAGGTTGTCGGATCTCGACAAGCCGGGGACTCTGGGTCGGATCGGGGCGGAGCATCGGGCAGCGGACGCAGGCTTATCCGAACTTGTCCAGCGGAGTCTTGTGGGTGGAGTCCGGCCTCGGGGAACATCGGTACAGCGGTTGGCGCTGAGAACGATCATGGTCAGGGCGTGAGGGCGGGGACCCGGTTCTCGTACTCGCGGCGGGCCTTGCGCTGGGCCGGGATCGCGGGGGTGCCCTGGCCGCCGTCGAGCGGCTGGCAGAGGGCGAGGAGCCGACGGTGCACCGCGAGGACAGCGGTGACGCGCAGGGTGTAGCCCTGGCCGCGCCGTACGGTCGTCCCCTGGTCGAGGGCGGCACGTTCGGCGGGTTCCAGCTCGGTGGCGCGGAGATAGTCGGCGACCTTGCCGGGCATGTCGAGGGTGATCGGCAGCTCCGGGGCCGGGACGTCCTCCTCGATGGCGGTGTGGTCGGGCAGGAGGTCGGCGACGACCGTGCGGATGGCACCGCGGCTGACGCCGTGGTCGCGGGCGAGGGCGGCGATGGAGCGGCCTTCCAGGTACGCGGTGCGTACGTCGGCGGTCTTCGTGGCCGCCACGGCGGGGCGGCGCCCGCCCTTGCTGCCCTTGGCCTCGGCGGCGCGCAGTCCGTCGTAGGTCAGCTCGCGCTGGAGGTCGCGTTGGAGTTCGCCGGCGGCGGCGAGGGTCTGCACCATGAACTTCACGGTGGACAGCAGCTCGCCGGTGCGGGGGTGGCGGGCGGTGAGGTCCATGGCGGAGAACGCGCCGTCGTGGATGCGCAGGGCGAGGCGGTCGCGGTGGAGGACGTCGAGCACGTCGAGGATGTGCCCGGTACCGCGTACGAGGCGGAACATCTCGGAGATGTGCACGGTGTCGCCCGGCCGCGCGTAGGTGAGCAGTTCGCGGAACTTCGGGCGCTGGAGCGGGTGGAGGCGGCTGGAGGTGCCCGGGTCCTCCTCGAAGACGACCGGGTCCTCGATCCCGGCCTCATCCAGGACGAGGTTCTGCCGGGCGGTGGACTGCTGGTCTGTCGAGACCCGCTTGTAGACCAGGTTCGCCACCGAAGGGCCCCTTCCGTACGGAGGATCGAACCCTATCTGTCGTCAAACCCTGTCAGCAATCGCCATCGGATCTGATTGGATTCGCGGCGCCGCGAGCCCCGGATTGCATGGGTTCATTGGACGCGCCGCCCGCCTGTCGTCAAACGATCGTTTACCGACACCTGGGAAGCATCACCGCCGGGAATACTCAAAGCGTAAGGGGCCTTGCATTTCGAGTTCCAGTGCCCGCGGTGGATGGAGGTGATGATCTCGCCGGTGCCACGTCCGGGTCCGCGAAGCTGCTCGGTCGGCGCTTAGCGCTGCCAGCCGTCGGCAGTGCGCAGTCCGTAGCCGAGCGCCCGATCCGAGGCGATGTGCAGCAGCCAGCCGAGCGCGAAAGTGAACAGCCCGACGTTGGCACCTGGTCCGTCGCCCGGCAGGAAGGGGACGACGATGAGCCCCAGAATTGGGACGATCGGCCGGTGGACGAGGTTGTAGGCGGGCACCTTGCCGCGTGGGAGCTGCCCGGGTTCGCGCGGCCCCGACGGCCCGACGAACAGCGTCAGGTCGGGAGCGATGAAGCCCAATATGCCCAGTGGAATCGTCCCGCCGCCGTGGTTGACCATCTCGAGCACAGTCCAGGCCAGCAGAAACACAGAGAGCAGGGCCCAGGCGCCGCGGACCAGGCCCGATGCCGAACTCCGGTTAGCCTTGTGGCGCGTTGGGGATGTCATGCGTTCACTCCTTGCGAGGCGACGGGGGCGAGATCCACTTGGGGCGGAGCGCTAATGGTTGGGAGTAGCTCTCCTGGAGTGAGTTCGTTCAGGCCGTCAGTCGGCATTCGCCCTGGCCGGGGTGCCGGTGGACGCGTCGACGTTTGATGTCGGCATGGTGTTACGAGGCTTGTCGCCCTTCTCCGTTCCGCCCTCGCCCTGGGGCCGCGACACGTCCTCGATGCCGGGGAGGCGGCGGGCCGATACGACGAGGTAGGCGATCGCGCCGAGGAAGACTACGACGGAGGTCCAGTCGTTCAGGCGCAGGCCGAGGAACGTGTGGGCCTCGTCGATGCGCAGGTACTCCGTCCAGAATCGGCCAGCCGTGTAGGCAGCGGCATACAGGGCGAAGGCCCGGCCGTGGCCGAGTGCGAACCGCCGGGCCGCCCAGAGGACCAGTGCGGCGACGCCGATGTCCCAGAGCGACTCGTAGAGGAAGGTGGGGTGATACGTGGCGATGTCGAGCATTCCGAATGGGCGGTGTGCGCGGTCGATCTCCAGGCCCCAAGGGAGCGTGGTGGGGCGGCCGTAGAGCTCCTGGTTGAACCAGTTGCCCCAGCGGCCGATCGCCTGGGCCACGGCGATGCCCGGGGCGATGGCGTCCGCGAAGGCGGGAAGGGGGATGCAGCGGCGACGGCAGCCGATCCACGCGCCAAGGCCGCCCAGGGCGATGGCGCCCCAGATGCCGAGCCCGCCCTCCCACACGTACAGAGCCCGGATTGGCTCGCCGTGGTTGCCGAAGTACGCGTCGGGGCTGGTGAGCACGTGGTACAGCCGTCCGCCGACGAGGCCGAACGGCACGGCCCAGATGGTGATGTCGGCGATGATGCCCCGGTCCCCGCCCCGTGCGACCCAGCGCCGGTTGCCGAGCCAGACGGCCACGAACACGCCGAGGATGATGCAGAAGGCGTACGCCCTCAACGGCACCGGGCCGAGGTGCAGTACCCCGGTTGATGGGCTGGGAAGGTAGGCGAGATCCATGGTCACCCCGTAGCAGGCTTGGTGAAGGGGATTGGTCATCAGGCGTGCACCGGACGGCCTCCTGCCGGAGCTCCTTGTCCAGGAGCCGTGACCGCTGGGCATCCCGAGCGGCAGTTGTCCGCGCATCGCCCGGTCGAGCGAGCATTCAGGGCCAGCGCCTGAGCGTGGTGCCGAGTGCGGCGATCCATAGCAGGAGCAGGGGGAGGCCAGGAGCGGAACGCTTGGCGATGGCCGTCACAGGGCATCGCCGCCATTCTTGTTCTGGAGTAGGTCGGCGAACGCCTCGCAGCCGGTGCGCCATGCGGCATCCAGGTCCGCGCCGGGCGGGAATCGGCCGTCGAGTTCGAGTGTCACCATGCCGTGGGCGAACGCCCAGAACGACCGCGCGATATCGATGTCGCCATGCACCGCGCGGGCCAGGGGCATCGCCGCGCGGTCTTCGAGCCCTTCGGGGAGCGCAGCGCGGGCGAGCGGCCGAGTGTGGGTAAGGCGGTAGAGATGCGGACCGGCGAGCGCATGCTGCCGATAGGCGCTCGCGAGCACCAGCAGGGGCGGATCGTCGCCGATCTCGGCCTCAGCAGCCTCCATGTCCTGCGCCAGGCGAACCATCCCCTGTGCTTGAAGCCCGGCCTCGACAGCGGCCTTGTCGGGAAAGTGCTTGTACAAGGAAGGCGCCCGGATGCCGACGCGCTCGGCAATGCGTCGCATCGACAACGCCTCCGGCCCTTCAGCGTCGAGCAACTCCCGGGCAGCGGCCATGATCTGCCGCGCACGGTCGGCCATGACGGGCCGCCCGGTTTCGCCTATGGGAGTGCTCACTGCAGCCCTTTCACTTCGCGAATGATCAACGCGGCTAACGCCGTTAGTTATGGGGCGTCAAGTTACGGCTACTGGCGTTAGCCGTCAAGGGCGGCAGGGGTGAACTCAGGCCCAACCGCAGTGAATCGCGGTAGAGCGCCACCAAGACGGCGCATCCGTCCGCTCCCCGGAGCGGTACTCCCGCCCCGGCGTCGACTCGGTTGCCCGGTACGTTGCCGAACGCGACCCCGCTGCACGCCGCCGCACGTAAATCCGAGCGCATCAGGGCTTCAAATCATCCCGTTGCCCGTATCTCGGTCACACCCCATGTAGAGGATGCTCACGGGGTCCAGGGGCATGCTCTGCATGCTAAGACCGCAGCGTGCTCACTCCTCGCCCCCGCCGTCGTCCTCGTCCAGCTCCGGCACCTCCGGGTCGCGCAGTGGGCGCAGGGCGCCGGCGGCCGGGACGCTGGCGGTGAAGCTGTAGCGGCCGAGCAGGTTGAGGTTGCGGTGCTTGAGCGGGGACAGGCGGGCGATGTCCTCGTCGCGGATCTCGTGGCCTTCGGCGCGGAGCTGGGCGACGGCGGCGTCGATGTACTTCGTGGTCCAGAGCACGATGGCGTTGAGGACCAGGCCGAGCGTGCCGAGCTGGTCCTCCATGCCGTCGCGGTACGCCTGGTGGATGGTGCCGCGCTTACCGTGGCACACGTCCCGGGCCAGCTTGTGGCGGGACTCCTGCACGGTGAGCTGCCGGTTCATCTGGCGGCGGTAGGTGTCGTCCACCGGGTCGACCACCCGCAGCAGGTGCTCGGTCTTGGCGATCCGCCCGTACTCCGCGAACGCCGCCCCGAGCGGGGTCGGGCGGCCGTCGCGTCCGAACATGCGCAGCAGGTCGTAGGCGCGGACTTGGTTGGTGACCAGGGAACCGGCGACCTTCAGCATGTCCGGCCAGTGCGTGATCACCTTGTTCAGGTTCACGCGGTTGCGGGCCAGGTCTTCCACCGCGCCGTAGCTGCCCGTCTCGACGCCGGGCATCGTGGCCCGCCAGAACCGCTGGTCGTCCAGGTCGCGGAACCGGGGGCTGAAGTTGTAGCCGAGGATCTTGAACAGGCCGAACACCATGTCGGAGTACGAGGCGTTGTCGGTCGCCACCATCTCCGGCTTCACGCCGCCGTCGAGGTTCAGCAGGGCGTCCAGGATGTGCAGGGAGTCGCGCGGGGTGCCGGGGACGACCATCTGCCCGATGCCCGCGACCTGGTCGTTGACGGCGTTGAGCCAGGTGATGCCGCGCTTGAACCCGAAGTACTTCGGCGACGGGGCGGCGTTGATGGTGCGCACCGGCACCTGGAAGCGCAGCCCGTCCACGGAGGCGAGCAGCCCGTCGCCCCAGTAACGCACGATCGGGATGTCGGCCTGGGCGGCGATGAGCCGCGCGTTCGCCGCGGCGATCGTGTCGGCGCGCAGGTAGTACTGGTCGACGTGCACGAGCCGGGCCCGGGTCAGGGCCTCGTAGCCGGGGTTGACCACCGGGGTCAGGCCGATGTTGCACGCTTCGGAGACCAGCAGCGCGACCACCGAGGTGGGCAGGTCCTTCATCCGGGTGGTGCCGTCGCCGAGGTGGACGAAGGCGTCGAGGAACCCGGTCCAGGCGTTCACCTCGAACAGCAGGTCCGGCAGGTCGATCTTCGGGAGCATCTTCTCGACCCGCTGGCGCAGCCAGGTCAGGGACTTCGGCTCGGCGAGGGCACCGAGCTTGTCGACGTTCAGCTTCACCCGCCCGTCGTCCTGCACCTCGATGGAGACCTTCGCCGCCGGCCCCGCCTCCTGAAGGCGTTCGGCGAGCTGCTTCCATCCGGCGTCCAGGCCCCGCACCAGCTCCGCCAGGTGCTCCTGGACGGGCATGTCCAGGCTCAGGGCCGCCAGGACGTCCTCCTCGACCGCGTCCCAGTCGGGCCCGTCCAGCAGGCGGGCCCGCGGGTTGGACCAGCGGTGTGAGGGTGAGGCGAAGACATCGCGGTTGTTCAGGGCCCGGTGCAGCTGCTCCAGCACGCACACCACGTACGCGTCTCGGTCCACCGCGCCCTGCGGCAGATCGGGGTTGGCGTACACCGCCTTGCGCCACGCGGGCGGCACGAGCTTGTCGTCCACCTCGCGCGGCAGCAGCGGCTTGACCCCCACTTTCCGCCGGGCCAGCGCCGGAAGGCTCCGTACCCCGGCCAGGACCCGCTTCCCGGCGCTCGCCGCGTCCAGCGCCTTCGACTCGCCCAGCAACGCGAGGAACGGGCGCACCGTCGCGTACCGGTTCGCGAGCGCGGCCCGCATGGCGACCTCGGCCGAGTTCTCGTCCTCGGGCACCAGAGTCACCACGGTGGCCGCCGCGCTCATCACGGCGGCGCGCGGGGCGACTTCCTCCACGGCTGCCCAGAGCGCGGCCACGTCCAGGTCCGCCTCTTGCTCCTCGACCAGTTCCAGCTCCTCGAACAGCACCTTCGCGGCCCGCGCGAGCACCCGTGACGCCTTCTCCAGTTGTGGCAGCGTCGACAGCCGCTCCTTCTCTGTCTTGCGCTTCGCGGTGTTCAGCAGCCGGGTGGCCATGAGGACCTGGAACAGGTCCAGGGCCTCGTCGATCGCCTTCGCCTCCAGGTGCCGCATCACCGCGGTGAGCATCGCCGTGCGCTTGGGCTCCGCCGCCCGCCCCAGCAGCGGCGCCTTCGACCCCAGCGCGTACCGGGCCAGAGCCGCCATCCGGTTCGGCGGGATCTGCGACAGCCTCAGCCTGCCGAGCCGGTACGCGCCGATCTCGTCCACCCGCTCCAGCGCGCGGGCAAACGCCGTGCCGGTGGTCCGCGTCGGCGGCCGGCGCAGCCGCTCCAGCTCCGAGAACCGCGAGCCCTCCGGCGTCTTCAGCGTCGCCACCAGATCCCCCGGCAGCGCCGGGTCCGCGCGGCGGGCGGCGCCCGCGACCGTGGCGTGCAGCCGCTTCTCTGCGACCTTCCGCACCTCCGACACCTGCCGGGCCAGCACCGAGACGCCCGGCAGCAGCACCCGGTTGCGGCGCAGCCAGCCCACCGCGTGGTCGAACAGCGCCTTCGGGCCCTCGGCGTGCGTCCACGCCCGCCCGTACAGGAAGGTGCGGAACCGCCGGGACCACTCCGCATCGTCGTACTCGTGGTACTCGTAGGCGTCCCGGATCTCCCACGCGTGCTCGTACGCCGTCTTCGGCCGCTCGGTGTACCGCTTTACCACCGAGGGGTCCTCGATACCGAGCTGCGCGGCCAGGTGCTCGACCACCGGCCATGGCGCATCCAGCGGGTCGTCCGGAAGGAACCGGCCGATGTAGCGCACCGTGCACATCTGGAGCGCGAAGCCGAGCTGGTGGTGCGTGGAGCGTCGCCGGGCGATCAGATCGCGGTCGACGTCGTCCAGGAAGAAGAACCGCTCCAGCTCGGGGCGGGTCGGCTCCTCGGCGAACTTCCCGTACGCCTCGGCCTGCTCATCAGTCAGAAACTCCACTGGCACGAGCGGACCGTAGCCAGCTGCGGCGCCCGTCCGGCGATCTTTCCGCGAACCCCAGCAGAGCCCCCAGCCAGTGTGCTAGCTGACCATGATCGTTCTCAGCGCCAACCGCTGTACCGATGTTCCCCGAGGCCGGAGTCGTCGGCACCTCCTTCACTGTGAGTAGTGGTTGCGAAGGATTGCAGCGGGGGCGCGTGGGGCATCTTGTGCGCCGCTGAGGGGGTGTCAGGGGGTGTCCGCAGGACAATGAGACCAGTCTCTGGTCTGGTCGGATGGGGCCAGTTGGTGCGATGATGACCGGCATGACGATCATCAGAAAGGCCGATGCCGCGTAGACGGCCTGGCCGTGTCCGTGCCGAGCTTCCGCGTCGGCCCCGGATGCAGGACGACATCACGATCATCCATGGTCTGTCCTCGGCAGCTCTCGCTGAAGTTCGACGGATAGAACGTCAAAAGAACTACCTGTGGCCGGGCGCGATCGGGTCGGCCATGGTGCGCTGGAGAAGCTTCGTCCACCAGCCGAACCGACGCCTGTGGGACGACGAGAGCGGCGGCTGCACGGAGTGGGCGTGTTGCGGAGACCCGTGGCGGGCCCGCGAGTACCTCGAAGCGATGATTCTGGCGATGTCCCGACGGCGGGCACGTGAACTCCGCTGCCTCGTCGAAGCTCTCGACAGACGCTACTGATGGCCAGCGGGACGGCCCATGTTCGTGTCGCGGGCGGCCTGGTGCTCGGGCATTTTCAAGCAGCGCTATGCGGGTGGGTTGTCCCGTGAATCTGGTGCAACCACTCGTTGAGAGCGACGTAGTCCGGGTCGGTGAGGCCGCGGCGGGGGGCGACACGATGGAGGAGGGAGCTCTTCGGCCGGCCGAGGTATTGGCCAGGATGAGAGGTCACACTCTGAGATGCCCCGGCCCTCGTTAGTCGTCGGCCCTGTCCGGCGGATCATGTGACTGCCTCTGATTCGAGTCGTTGGCATGTTCATGGGGCGGGGAGATCTCACAGACGACGAATGGGTACGGCTGCGTCCGCACCTGCCGAAGTCCGGCCAGCGGGGTGGGCGTTGGGCGAGTCATCGCAGGGTGATCAACGGGATCCTCTTCCGGCAGCGCACCGGGGTGCCGTGGCGGGATCTGCCTGCGCGTTTCGGTAAGTGGAAGACCGTGTATGAGCGGCACAGACGCTGGTCGGCGGACGGCACATGGGACAAGGTCTTCGCGGCCGTCCTGGCCGACGCCGACGCGGAAGGCCGTATCGACTGGTCCATGGTGAGTGTGGACTCCACCTCCTGCCGGGCCCACCAGCATGCCGCCGGAGCGCGCAGGAGACCCCCGCGGGTGCCGGGAAAAGACGCACGCCCCGGCAGCACCGGCCCGACGAGGGGCTCGGGCGATCCCGGGGCGGTCTCACCTGCAAGATTCATCTCGCCGGCGAGGGCGGGCGCCGTCCGTTGGCCCTGCTGATCACTCCGGGCCAGTGGGGCGATGCCCCACAGCTCATCCCCGTCATGGAACGTATCCGTGTTGTCCGCCTCGACGGCGGGCGTCCCCGCACCCGCCCGGATCATCTCGGCGGTGACAAGGCGTGTTCCTCGCGCCGTAACCGCCGCTACCTGCGCCGACGGCAGATCAAGCACACCATCCCCGAACCGGGCAACCAGCGGGCCAACCGAAAGCGTCGCGGCAGTCGCGGCGGCCGGCCGACCGGCTTCGACAAGACGATCTACAAGCGAAGGAATGAAGTTGAGCGGACGATCAACGCCCTCAAGCACTTCCGGGCCGTAGCCACGAGGTTCGACAAGCGTGCCTATGTCTTCCAGGGCACCGTGACTGTCGTAGCGATCCGGCTCTGGCTTCGGGGGTAGATCCATTATCCCCATGTGGCGAGGTGCCTGTCACCGTTCTCCGGAATGATCTTTACGCCTGATTTGCGCCTTTAGGCTTGCGGGCAACAGGCACAACGCAGTGATCTAACCTGGGAGTTGAGAGTGGCGCACGACGTTGCCGCGCTGGCCGTGGAGCTCGCGAACATGGCTGCAGCCGATCACCAGTCCGCAGTCCGCGCGAACAGCGATGACCCTGCCGAGCAGCTGGCCTGGCGGCGGCTGACCGCCCGGCACGGTGACCGGCTGGGCGAGATCATGGACGAATACGGCTGGCCGACGGCAGAACTCGTCGGTGAGGAGGCCGCACGCGCAGCCTGGCTGATCGCCCAGCACTCCGACCGGCAACTCGATGTTCAGCGGCGCGCCCTCCACCTGATGCAGCAGGCGGTGTCGGCAGGCTCGGCCAGCCCGCGCGAGCTGGCCTTCCTGCGCGACCGCACGCTGGTCAACGAGGGACGCAAGCAGGTCTACGGCACTCAAATCGCCGGTGTGAAGGACGGGGCACCGATTCCGTGGCCCTGTGAAGAGCCCGAGCGCATGAACGAACTCCGTGCAGAAGTCGGGATCGAGCCCTTCGACGAGTACGTTGTCAAGTTCTCCCCGGCCTGACGCGCTGTTCCCAGTCGCGTGCTGCGGATCACTGCCCGAGGCTCGCTGCCGCAGGCAATGATCCGCCGGACAGGGCCTAGTCGTCGCCCAGGGCGAGGAGGATCACGAAGTGCTCTGCGGTGGTTCCGGCAACGACAACATCGATGCCGTGCCGGGTGACGGGCGTCCACGCGCGGCCGTTGCCCATGGCCTCCGTGTTCGTGACCCAGCTCGTGCCCCGACCGAGCAGCTTCGCCACCCGCGTGGCCGCCCGCTCCGCGTGATCGCGATCCCGGAGAAGGCTCCGAGAGTAGACGAGATCGAAGGCCGACAGGTTGGTCATCAGCGCGATCGCTCCCTCCGCGTCCACGGGCCGAAACGCTGCCTCGATCTCGCGGGCAGACGCGGGGCCGACCGCGCCCGCGACAGCCTGATGCGCCCAGTCGTGCTGCGCGACCATGACGAGGTCGAACACCTCCTCCGCGACGGTGGCCTTCGATATCGCGCCCCAACTGGCGTAGACATGACTCGATGCAGCCAGCGAACGCAGCAACGGTGCGATTTCCTCCGAGATCTCCATCCGGGCATCCTGCCAGGCCCCACTCCATGAGAGGACTGGCATTTCGCTGGCTGACGGTCGAGGGCGCGTCGGCGCTCAGTGCTCGGAGTTGGTGCTGCTTCGTCCGGCATCGCGGCGGATGTCGGGCATGCCGAGATGGACGGTGGACGGTTGCGCTGCACGGTCACGCATGGCCTCCAGCTTCTGCGCGGCAGCGGCCAGGGTGGTCTCGATCGCGGCGACCTCACCGAGCCAGCCCTGGTCCTTGGCCTCCTGGAGCCGGTCGATGAGGTTGCCGTGGATCTCCTGGAGGCGTGGCATCTGGGCCGGGTCCACGAGAAGTAGGGGACACCTGACACAGGCGTTTTCATGCTGGCAGGGGGTCGCGTAGTCGCGGCCGCAGGTTCCCAGGGCGACCTTGCGGAGTTCGAAGTGCGACAGGAACTCTTTCCACTCGGTGGCGGTGAGCTCGCGGTACTCCTCGCTGGGCCGCTCGGTTCTGCGGCGTGCGATGAATGCCCGGTGGTGGGAAATCACATCTTCCGGGTAGATCGCGGCATAGCCCATGGTCGTGTCCAGAGCGGCGTGGCCGCAGATCTTCGCAGCGATGTGCGGGGGCAGTCCGGAACGGATGGCGTCGGTCACGAAGATCCTTCTGAAGTCGTGGGGGCGCCATTCGAGCGGATCGCCGGCCACGGTGATCTGAGCGGACTGCGAGGTCGCGACCAGGCACTCGCGGATGTAGCTGCGGGTCAGCGGCCGGTCCTCGGTGCCGTACCGGCGTTGGAACAGAAACGGCATGGGCGGGCTCCAGGTCTGCTCGAACACGTCGTATGCCGACACCAAAGGAAGGGCGACGTTCCCGGCCCGGACCCGGAAGATGACGGCCGTCAGAACCTCCGCCAGCTCCGGGGAAACCAGCAGCAGACGCTCCGCATCGGTCTTGGACGGGGCGACCTGCAGCATCGGTACCACCTCGCCGGTGGTGGGCAGGGTATAGGCGATGAAACTGTGGTGCGTGAGCTCCAGCATCTCCTCGATCCGGATGCCGGTGTGCCGCAGCACCTCCACCGTCGCCCAGGACCAGAAAGCCGCCTCCTCCTCGTGCGTCAGGTTCCGCCGCCTGTCGGTGGCCACCTCGGTGGCATAGACGCGGCCGGCCTGCCCGGACCGGCAGCGTTCGAACTCCTCCCCGGCCATGAGGAACCGTCCACCGTCCGGCGTCGCGCGAGCCGCGGTGATGCGAGCCTCGGCGTCCTTGCGCTGCCGGTCGACGGCGCGAAGCAGGGCAGGCAGCAACGGCAGCTGGGTCCTGGTCCGCTGGTCCATCCGGGACTTCACCCCGGACCTGGACTTCTTCGTCGCGCACTCGCTCGCCTTGATCGGACACGGCGCCACCCAGGGCGCCCACCGCGCCGGATCGTCAGCTGCCCAGCGGGCGATGTCCTGGTAGAACGCCCGGACGAACACCAGCTCGCTGCGGAAGTTAACCCGCGGCCGCACCGGGTGGCCCTCGGCGTCACGAATGTGGGCCAGACGTTCCTTCCACGCCTGCGCGACCTCCGGCGCCAGTCGCAGCGAGTCGATGCCCGGATGGTGGATCTCCAGGTCGCGCCAGAACAACCGGCACAGGTTACGGGCGATGGAACGCAGCGAGACGTGGTCGAGCTCGGGAGCCCGCTCGGTGAAGTATTCGACCAGCAGATCGCGGACGGCCCGGCACTCGATGCCGTACCCGTCGACGATCTGCTCGACGCTGCGACGGCCCTCGATCCTAAGCACCCGCAGCCGCAGTGGTGCGCTGGCCGGGAGCACGCCGGTCTCCTTGAGTAGGGCGTAGAACAGCGGCCGGCCCGCGCTGCCCCGGAAGTGGTGTTCCTCCAGCGCGGCTGTCAGCTCGATGCAGTCGCCGACGGTGATGTCGCTGACCCGGCCGCCCTTTCGGATCACGATCCAGGTGAGCTTGTTCAGGGCGTCGGATCTGGCCGCGGCTGTCGCGTGCTGAGCCAGTTGGTCGAGCCGCTGAAAGGCGTCGGGGTCGCTGGCGGCCCGGGTCGCGGTGAGCATCACTGTCAGACGTTGCCGCAGCAGCCACAGGTAGCTGGGGCGGATCGCCCGCCCGGCGACCAGGAGCGCCAGTCCCGTGGCCAGTTCATCGCGCTGGTGGCGCTTGATTACGCCGCGTCCCTTCAGGGGCAAATCGGTCCACTCGAAGCCGGCGGCGTCCGCTCCGCTAGCCATCCAGCGGTCCTGCCAGGTCTCTCCCGGCTGACCTTCGAGCCAGTCCAGCGCCTTGCTCAGGCCCCGCCGCCGCGTCTTGTCGCGGGTGAGGCCCGCACTGGGGTCGGTGAACAATCCCAGCAGCCGTTCGACCAGGCTCTCCCGGCTCTGACGGGTCTGCCACCAGCTCGCTTCGCACCCCCGCGGTTCCCACTCCAGAGGCTTGTCCTCCTCCGGTGACTCGACGGGCGTGGCGACCGCAGCCTGCGCGATCGGATTCACCGGCGATCCCCGTTGGCAGTCGATGTGCCGAACAATGCTGCCAGCACTTCGGGGCGGTAGCCGGGCGCCGGCGGGGCCGGCGGCTTGGCCAGCTCGGTGCGCTGCCGTTCATGGTGTGCCAGGACGTGGGCGACGACCTCGTCGGGAGTGGGAACGATGTAGATCTCCGTGGTGGTGATGTGGGCGTGACCAAGGACCCACTGCACGTCGGCGAGGGTCAGATTCGGGTCACGGACCATCCTCTTGGCCGCGCTGTGTCTCAGGTCGTGCAGGGTCCAGTTCGCGCCGAGCAGCTGGTTGGCGCGGGTGAAGAGCATCCTGGCCGCGTCGTACTCCAGCGGGCGAAAAGGCCGGCGAAGTGTCCACCACAACGGCTCCGACAGGCCCTTGGGGACCGTGCCGCGGAGCTCCTGCTGGTAGAGCCGCAACCACACGAACGCGTCCGCGGAGGCCGGAAGGTGCTGGAGAGTCTGGCTGCCCTTGCGGACCACGCCGATCGTCTGGTCCTCGGGCGCGACCAGGCCCTGCTCGACGCCGAGCAGCTCAGAGGCGCGGGCGCCGGTGGAGATGTAGAACGCGATCAGGGCCCTGTCCCGGTTGCACTTCAACGCGGCGAACAGGTCGTTGAACGCCTGGTCAGGAATGATCCGAGGGGTCGGCTTGGGTTCCTTGGGCTGATACGTGCCCCGGCGGGCGGGGCGCCGGAAGGGCTGCATCGGGTTGTGATGCGCATTCGGACTGCTTTCCTCGGCGGCACCGCCCTGAGGGAACGGATTGATCAGCGGTCGGCCGTGCGTCTCGCGGTGGTACTCGTAGAACGACCGGATCACCGCACGAGCGTGCCGCCTGGTCCGAGCGGCATAGTTCTCGCCGGGCGCGGCCTTCCCCGTGACCGGGTTTACCGAGCCCGGTGAGGGCGCGTCGGGACGGCGCTGCCGCGGAGGCTTCTTCGTGGTCTTCAGCCACAGTGCGAAGTCGCGGGCCTCGACTCGGCTCGCGAGATACCAGGGCACGTCCACCGCGTGTAAAAACCGGACCCATGCCAACAGCTCGTAGGCGTAGGACCGCAGCGACGCCGGACTCGCGTCGTCAGCAAGCATGTGGTGCAGAAACTCACTGACCGCCGCCACCTCGGAGCCATCGGCGTCCATGAGCCGGAACGGTCGCAGCGGGTCCCCGCTCTTCTCAACGCGGCCGACCCGCGCCACTCTCAGTGCCGCCACATCCCGGACCGTCGTGCTGTGCTCTGACATCCGTACCTCCACGGGTCGACCGACTCGACGACACGCGATGAGACCAGATCCGCCCGGACACACGCAGTCACTACGGAGCTCCAGAAGCAGCTACAACGTCTTCGCGGTCACTATGCGTTGACTTCAGCACGAGCCCAGGAAACGTCCGACTTAGTTCGGTCAACGGGACGTGTTCGTGGATGCAGTCGGTGCCGAATGCCCGGCCGCAGGTGCCCACCGAGAGCTTGCGATGCTCGAAGTGCCCCAGGAATGAGTCCCATTCCTCCGGGGTCGGGATGCGGTACTCCTCGCTCGGCCGCAGGGTCCGACGGCGGGCGATGGCGCGGTTGGAGATGACCGAGGGCTACCCGGAGGACAGCGAGCTGAAGCGAGGAGGTACCGGCCGCGGACCGGTTCGACTGCTGGCGCGAGCTTACGATCCCCAAGCGCGCGCCGCGGGACGATTCAACTCGGCGAAGCCGGGGGTGCCGACCGTACCTAGACTCGGCCCATGGAGATCCCTGACACCACCGCGCTGGCCCGCGACCTCGCCCCCACCGGAGTGCTCCGCGCCTCCATCAACCTCGGCAACCCCGTCCTCGCCCAGGGCACCGCGGACGCGCCCCGCGGGGTCACCGTCGATCTTGCCGGTGAGATAGCCCGACGCCTTGGCCTGCCCGTGGAGTTCCTCTGCTTCGACGCGGCCCGCAAGTCCTACGAGGCAATGGCCACCGGCCGCGCCGACCTGTGCTTCCTCGCCATCGATCCGGCCCGTGAGGCGGAGATCGCGTTCACCGCCCCGTACGTACACATCGAAGGCGTGTACGCCGTCCCGGCCGACTCCATGCTGCGCACCCCTGAAGACGTGGACCGCCCGGGCATCCGCATCGGCGTGAAGCAGGGCTCCGCCTACGACCTCTACCTGACGCGCACCCTGCGCCACGCCACCGTGGTCCGGGGCCCGGATGGGGTGGACGTCTTTCACACCGAGAAGCTGGAGGCCGCGGCGGGAATCCGGCAGCCACTCACCGCACACCTCGCCGAACGACCCGAACTGCGTCTCATCGAGCCCGCATTCATGACCATCCGGCAGGCCCTCGGCACAACGAAGACGCGGCATCCGGAGACGCTGCGGTTCCTGAGCGAGACGGTGGCTCACTTGGCGGCGTCCGGGTTCGTCGCCCAGGCCCTGAGCCGGTCCGGACAGAACCCGGCACTCGCCGCACCCACGGAGCAATGACCCAGAGGACGGCTCGCCCTGATCTGTTCGATGACCGCTGGGAGTTGAACGAACCCACGCTGACCCCGGCCGGGGGAGAGGGGGCGGGGTGCCCAGCCATCGTGTGATGTCGAAGGGCGGGCGCGTGGTGTTGTCGAAGAACGCTTGGCTGTCGTCGTAGTGCGCTGGACCTGGGTCAGGGGCAGGGCCACCACGCTGGGCCGGATTCGACGTCAGGCCCGAGCCGACCCGGGAACCGGGCCCGGCAGCTGTCGTCCGCAAGCGATGGTCAGTCGAGCCGGTACTCCCATCCCTCACGCCAGCCGAAGTCGGCGTTCACCAGATCTTCCAACGGCTTGCCATCAATGACATGGTCGAACGCCCACCGCGTGGCGACATGTCCGATGACCAGAACCCGAGTATCGGACCAGCGCGAAGGCAGATCTGCTAGGAAGCGGCCCGCACGGTCCACCGCCTGACGCCAGCTCTCCCCGCCCGGATAGGGCTGGTCGAGGTAGTGGGCGCGGTTGCGATGCAATTCCGCCGCGGGCATTCCGTTCCCGTCACCGTAGTCGCATTCCCGCAACCGCCAGTCGTGCAGCACGGGCATGTCAGTGCCCTCGAACGCCAGGGACGCCGTCTCGACCGCACGTGCGAGATCCGAGGTGAACACGGCGCTGATGCCGTCTTTCTGTCGCCGGTCACCCAGTTCCACGGCCAAGCGTCGTCCGCGCTCGGAGAGCCGTCCAGGCAACCAGCCCGTAGCGATTCCATGATCGTTGTCCTGGCTCCACGCGTGCGTCTCGAAAACGATCTCTACCGACATGCCGTAACGCTAAGCCACTCTCCGCGGCCTTCCCTCATGCTTCTCCCAGAGCGGACGGTCAAACCACCGTCCCCGGTGGTCTCACGCGCGGTGAGCCGCCTCACCACCGGCTGAGAAGTGGTCGGTGATCACGCCAGGAAGTTCGTCAAGGCCCTCGACGCGGGGGACGGTCAGCGCCCCGGACGGGCGGGAGCCATGACGGTCCAGCCATACACCGCGCAGTCCCGCCTCGGTGGCGGCCTCGGCGTCCGTGCCCAGTCTGTCCCCCACATAGACCACCCGCTCCAGGGGCAGCCCAAGGTCCGCACAGGCCGTACGGAAAATCGCCGGGTCGGGCTTGGCGGCCCCCACCTGGCTGGAGGTCGTAACGTGCGGTAGCCAGTCCGCGAGCCCTGTCCGGGCGATCTTCCGCCGTTGCTGATCGGCATCCCCGTTGGTGACGACACCAAGCTGGAGCCGCTCAGGGCGGTCGGCCAGCGACCTCAGTGCCGGCAGGGCGTCGGGGTAGGCCCGCCACTCGGCTTCGTACCACGCCAAGTACCGCACGAACCAGGCATCCGCCTGCTCATCCGACCACCGGCCCAACCCGCACCTCTCCGCCAGGCCCGTCACTCGCAACCGGCGCTGCTCCTGGAAGGTGACTTCACCTGCCAAGTAGCGGTCCATGGCCGAAGTCTCCAGCTCGCGCCACCACCGGACGATCCGCTCAGGATCGATTCCGGGCAAGTCCCCGCGGGCGAGCACGGTGGCCGCGACAGCGGCGTCGGAGGCGGCGTCGTGGTCGAGCAGCGTCCCGTCCAGGTCGAACAGCACCGCCGCGCAGGAGAGCGTCATGTCGGGGATCTTTCATCGTTGAGGTACGGCTGCTTCGGTACCTGCGAACCGGGACGTTCACACTCCTCGGCGTGAGGCGAAGAGCCGTGGGGCGAAGGCGCGGGCTGTGGTGGCGAGTTCGGGAGTGTGGCCGGCGCCCTTGACCGTCGCGGAGATGATATCCGCGGTTATCGGCGCCAAGGTCACCCCGAGCATGGAGTGTCCGCTGGCGACGAGCACGTTGTCCTTGCCCGGCAACGGCTCCGATGGCGGGCAGCCCGTCAGGTGTCGTCGGAGGGTGTCCGGTCCAGGTGCGTGGCTGCTGCGTCGGTGCGTATCCGGGCAGGAAGTCGCGGGCGGCGCGGGCGATGCCACGCACACGGTGCGGATCGATGGTGGCGTCGGAGCTGCCGAATTCCATCGTTCCGGCGAAGCGCAGCCGGTCCGACAGCGGCGTGACGGCCACCTTCGCCTCGCCGAGGTACACCGAATGACGCAACGTCACCGAGTTGGTGATGTCGTCGAAGCCGTCCCTCTTGCCGGGCTGGATGGGCAGCGGGCACCCGCCGAGGCGTGCGAGCGGACCCGTGTGTGCACCGGCCGCGAGGACGAACAGGTCGCCGTGGATCTCCTCGCCCGCGGCGAGGAGCGAGGTGGCCGCGCCGCCGCGGGACCGGATGTCGGTGACTCGGCTGTTGTGCAGGAACCGGACGCCGAGCTCCCGGCAACGCTCTTCCCGGCCCTTGACGAGGCTTACGGGATCCAAGTGCCGTTCTTTCGCGCAGTGGAGGCCCGAACGCACATGGGGCCGAGGGCGGGTTCGAGATCCCTGATCTCGTCACCGGAGAGCGGGACGGCGGCGTGGCCGATCCGCTCCATGGGGGCCGTTGCCTCGCTGGCATTCCCGGGTGTGGAAGGCCAGGAGCTGGCCGGTGCGGTGGTGTTCGAAGCGCACGCCCGAGCATCCCGGGTGCGGGCACGGGGGCCGACATGATCGCGGTCGGATGCGAGCCGATAGGCGGTGGCCAGCCCGATCACTCCGGCACCGACGATCACTGCGCTGTCCGTCATCGTTGTCCTTCCTGCGGTGCGGCCGGGTCAGCGGAGGGACTTCTCGGCGAGCAGCCGGGCGATGGCCCAGTCCTGCATGGCGATGCCGACGGTCTTGAACACGGTCCGCTTGCCGTACTCCGCAGGGGGCGAGGTCAGCGCGGTACGCAGTTCTGTGAGGGCGTCCTGGGTGATGGCTCCGATCATCTGGTCGTTCGGGCTCATGGTCATCCCGCTCGCCGTCCTGGGACTCGTCCCCGCGGCGCCCGTCGGGGTCGTCCTCGCCTGCTTCTGCGCCTACGCCCTCTTCTCGGGCGGCCCGAGCATCCTCGAGTTCATCTACCCCACAGAGCTGTTCCCGACGGAGGTGCGCGCGCCACCGCGGTCGGCATCGCCACGGCGATCAGCCGCATCGGCGCGGCCGTCGGCAGCTACCTGCTGCCCATCGGTCTCGACCGCATCGGCGTCGGAACGACCATGCTCATCATGGCCGCCATCACCCTGCTGGGCTTCGTCGTCTGCGTCACCCTGGCCCCGGAGACCCGCGGACGCCGACTCGCCGAGGCGAGCGGTGTCACCTCGACCGAGCCGGAGGCGGCGGTTCAGCCTGCTGCGTCCACGGTCCGCTGATCCCGCTGGGATGGCTGTTGCGGCGCAGCGGCGCCGCTCCGTTCCATCTGCGCCCACCGCCCCGTCGCCAGCTCCAGGGCGTCGTCCGGGAGCGGGAGCTCGGGGTGGGCGGTCAGCCGCACCCACTCCAGCAGCTCGCCGGACGGGCCGCCGTGGACGCGGATGACCGCGGTGAGCACCGGGGTGTCCGGGGCGATCCCGAGGTGGCGGCGGACCAGTGGCGACGGATTGTCGGCGCGCAGCGACCGGCGGACGGCAGTGATCTCGTACCGGCCGGAGAGGATCTGGAGCATCTGCTGGGTGCGCAGTTCCTCCAGCGTGTGCCGGGCGCCGACCTCCGGGGGCTGTACGTGGTGGGAGACGAGCAGGGGCTTGCCCGCCCGCTCATGCGACTGCACGCACTGCCACAGCGCGCTGCCGGGCGTCAGCCCGAACGCCCGGCAGGCCTCGGCGGGGGCGGTTTCGATCCCCACCCGCAGCGGCCGGAAGGCGTCCGGGGAGCCCGCGCTGTCGAGGACGAACCACACCGGCCCGTCGCCGGGCGGCTCCGGCGGGACGTACGGGGACGTGGTGCGTCGACCACGCCCCCGTACGACGAGCCCTTCCCGGGCGAGCCGCTCCAGCGCGCGCCGGGAGGTGATGAGGCTGACCCCGTACCGCTCGGCCAGATCGCGCTCGCCGGGGAAGCCGGTGCGGCCGACCCACAGCCCGTCCAGAATCTCGGCACGCAACTGCCGGTACAGCTGGACCTGCATGGGGATGTCGGGGCCGAGAACATCGGCGTCCCCCTTGCCGGGGTGCGGGCTGCTCGGGGCGGGGAAGGCGTCCTGCCAGGTCATACCCGGCAGACTAGTGAGGTCAGTGGGCGTGGTGGGGCGAGGTGAGGTAATGCTGCCGCAGCAACTCCTTGCCGTAGTCATTGCCGTGGGGCGTCCGGACGACGGCGTGGACGTGCATCTGGGTCGCCGGGTCGCCCTGTTTGGCGCCGTACGCCCCCGCCAGCGGACCCGGTGCCTGGCAGTCCAGCTCGATCCAGATCACCGGGGAGTGCACCCGGCAGTAGAAGGCGGAGTCGGCCGCGGTGCCGCCCGCCCAGGTCAGACGGGTGTCGGCGAGATGCTTCCGTACCTCCTTCATCTTCGCCCGCGCCACGTCGGCCTTCGCCTTGCCGACGAAGCTCTCCACGAGGGCGACCAGCTTGGTCCGCTGCGCGGCAGTGAGCTTCGACCCCTGGATGCCGGTGTACGCCTGGACCGTGTTGTCCGCGAAGGCGCCCGCGACCATGGACTCGCCGGATTTGTCGGCGGAGGCGATCGCGACCGCCTTCTGCTCGCTCGTCAGGGAGTTGATGAAGTCGAGACCGGCCTTGATCTCGTCCTGGCAGACACTGACGGTCGTCCCGTCGATCTGCATCGTGGTGGGCTCCGAGCCCCAGAAACACGGGCTCATGACGACCTGGTCACCCAGCACGAAGTAGTTGATCACCAGATGGTGGCCGTCGATCTGCCAGCCCCAGGGCGCGGTGGCGGACGGCTCGCCCATGACGGTGAAGTAGAACGCCTCGTCGTTGAAGGACTTGGTGTTCCCGATGGCCTCGCCCGCCGCCTGGTTGAGCTGGCGGATCTTCTCGGTCGTCTCCAGGCCGTCCGCGCTGAGCGAGGCTTTCAACAGGGCGGTGGTCAGGGCCTTCTGGTCGTCGGAGAGGTCGGCGAGGCTGACGCCGTTGCGCTCGTAGGAGTCGATGTTGCACCACTGGCGCCACTCCAGGGAGTGGATGGTGAACTGCGTCTCCTTCTTCTGCGGGTCGCTCAGCCCGGCCAGGAACGCTTTCGCGGCGGCGGCCACGGGAGCGGTGTCGACACCTTCGGAGTGGATCGTGAAGAGACCGTCGATCTTCCTGCCGTCGGTGGTCAGGCCGAAGAAGTCGTCGGTGACGGCCAGGTTCCCCGGGCCGCCGCCGGGCCCACCCGGACCGCCGGGCCCGCCGGTGGGAGTCGCGGTGGGCCCGGCGCTCGGTGTGGCGCCCGTCCCCGTACCGTCGTCGGCCATCGCCTGAACCGCGGCCCCGCCGCCCATGCCGGCCACGGCGGTCGCCCCACTGGCGATCATCAGCCGCTTCATGAACGCGCGCCGGTTCGTCCCCGCCCGCTGTTCCGTCATTCCTGCCCCTTCGCGGTATGTCCCGTGGCGGGTCGGATGGCCCGCCGACGAAGAGGAGGCTAGGGACGCCGTATAGGGGGAGGCTGGGACGAGCCTGTGGACCGGATATCACACACCTGTAGGGGATTTCCCCGACGGATCAGCCTCAGGGCCTCCGCCGCTCAGTAGCCGACGCGGAAGGTCGCGTCCTGCCGCTCGGTCGCCGTGGAGATGGGGTCGATGCGCAGGACGTAGTTGGAGTGGCGGATGTAGCGGGTGGGGTTGTTGTACGAGCGGAAGGACGTCCAGGTCGAGTCGGCCAGACCGGCCGTGCGGTAGAAGGTGGCGTCCGCGGCGAACGTCGACGTCCCGTCGTTGACGTCGAGTCGGAGTTCGTAGTTGTAGTGGCGCAGGTGGCGGGTGGGGTTGTTGACCGACTGGAAGGACACCCCCGAGCTGTCGGCGAGGCCCGGCACCAGCTTCCACAGCGAGTCCGTGTACAGGTCGAAGGGATACGTGTCGATGCGGCCGACGTAGTCGAAGTGGCGGACGTAACGGTCCGGGTAGTTGTACGACTTCAGCCGGTTCCAGGCCGGGGCGCCCCACTTGGCGATCAGGTTGTTGTACTCGGCCGCCGTGATCGTCGTGATGCCGCAGTGCTTGGAGTTGACGGGCTGGGTGTAGGTCTTCTGGTCGAGTGCGGTCCAGGTGCCGGAGGCGAGGTCGGTGCTGCGCCAGGCGTAGAAGACCCCGTTGGGGGTGTAGGTGTCGCCCCACAGGTACCAGGTGTTCGAGGTCAGGGACTTGTAGACGGTCGGGGCCTCGGTGCCGCCGTGGGCGACGCCGGTGCTGAACTCCTTGAAGCTGCCCGGGTTCAGGGAGGTGGAGCGGGCCGCCACCAGCGTCTGGCTCTTCTTGAAGAACAAGTAGTTGTAGCCGTTGACGCCGACGGCCATGTCTCCGTCGATCACGTCGTAGCCGGGGTCGAAGAAGACCTGCGGGGCGGAGGCGGTGACGAAGTCGCTGGTGTAGTTGACCATGATCACGTTGTGACCGCTGGAGTTGACCGAGGAGTAGATGACCGCGTACTGCCCCCTGCCCGCGTCCCAGAAGGCCTCGGGGGCCCAGCTGTGGGTGGTCATGTCGTGCAGCTTCAGCCGCCGGTAGCCGGTGAAGGTGCGTAAGTCGGCGGAGTCCCAGACGTGGATGTACTGGCTGTTGTAGCTCCAGTCGGTCCCCTTGAGGTCGGTGGCGAGGACGACGAACCTGCCGTCCTGTTTGCGCATGAGGAAGGGGTCGCGCAGGCCGAGGGCGCCCGCGGTGGGGGTGACCAGGGGGTTGTTCTGGTTCAGCGGCGTCCAGTTGAGGGAGTCCGTGCTGACGGCGAGGTGGAGGCCGTAGTCGGTGCCCGCGCCGAGGCTGGTCGACTCGGTGAAGTAGCACATCGCATAGGCCGAGTCTGCGGCGTGGGCTGTTCCGGCGCCGAGGGTCAGCGCGCCGGAAACCGCCAGGGGAGTGGCCGCGGCCATGCCGAGGAAGCGGCGGCGGGACGGCTGGGAGCCGGGGCGGAGCATTGCACTCATCTTGGTCTCCAAGGGAGGTGCATGAGCCGGGCGAGCGGCCGCGGCTCGTGGGGGGGCGGGGGCATGGGATGTGCGGCCAGGCACCAGATGATGTCGATATTTCGAACAAAGTTCGGTGAATCGATCAGAAGGTAGACCGTGACAGCTGGTGCGTCAATCGCTGGGAGGGTGACCGCGGCCGGGGAGGCGTGCACGATCACCCCGGAACGCCGTTCCCGCATCCCTGGTGTATCGGCAGGTGTTATAGGGAATGCCTATGGCGTCGTGCTCGCTGGATTCGTCAGGATCGCGCTCACGACAACATCGAAGAGGTGATCGGCGCGCGGGGCGAGTGAGGGTTGGTCGCTGAGCCACGCGAGCGACCCGGCCGGCCCGAACAGGTCGGTGCCGTCGATGTCGGTTCGCGCCATGCCCTCGGCCTGAGCGCGGGCAAGGAGTCGCGTGCCGGCGGCGCGCATCGTGACGCACGACGTATGAAGTGCGGACTCCGCGTCCTCGATGGCAGCCACCATCAACGCCACAACGCCGCGATAGTTGTGCGCGCATGCGACGAAGTCGCGCAGCCACGACACCAGCGCATCGTCGGGCGAGCTCGACGTTTCGACCTCACCTGCCCTTGCCGTCAGCTCGTCGAAGCTCGTACGGAGCAAGGCCTCGAACAGCGCCTCACGCGTCGGGAAGTGGCGGAGCAGCGTCGCGAGCCCCATATCGGCCCCGCGTGCGATGTCGCGCATCGATGCCTCGACGCCTTGCTCGGTGATGACGGCGCCCGCAACGGTGAGCAGGTGGTCGTGGTTCTTCCTGGCGTCGGCTCGCATCGCTCCCACTTGGCTTCCGGATCAGTGATCCGTATTCGGATCAGTGATCCGGATACATGGATCGCTGATCCGATCAGCGTATCCCGTGGTAGGGGCAGGAGAAGACGATGCCGACACACACGATGCGGGCGATCCGCCTACATGAGCACGGCGGCCCTGAGGTGCTGCGTGACGACGAGGTGCCGATTCCCGAGCCGGGGCCGGGTGAAGTGCTCGTTCGCGTGCATGCGGTCGGGGTCAATCCCCCCGACTGGTACCTGCGCGACGGGCTGACCAATCTGCCCCCGGAGACGAGGCCGAAGTTCAGCTTGCCCGTGATTCCGGGGACCGACGTGTCGGGCGTCGTCGAGGCCGTCGCCGACGACGTGGACGGCTTCTCCGTCGGTGATGAAGTCTTCGGCCTCCTTCGGTTTCCCAGCTTCGACGGCAGCGCGTACGCCGAGTACGTGGCCGCGCCCGCGTCGGACCTCGCGCGCAAGCCGACCGGCATCGATCACGTGCACGCCGCCGGGGCGCCCATGGCGTTGCTGACGGCGTGGCAGTTCCTGATCGAGGTCGGACACGATCACCCGTCGCCCTTCCAGGCGGCGCGGCATCGCCCGGTGGCGCTCGACGCCGACACGACGGTGCTCATCAACGGGGCCGCGGGCGGCGTGGGGCACTTCGCGCTACAGCTGGCGAAGTGGAAGGGCGCACGGGGCATCGCGGTGGCGTCGGGCGCGCATGAATCGTTCCTGCGCGAGCTCGGCGCCGACGAGTTCATCGACTACACCAAGAGTCGTCCCGAGGAACTCGTGCACGACGTCGACCTTGTTCTCGACGCCGTCGGTGGCCCCGGGAGCAGTCGCTTCCTGCGTACGCTCAAGCGTGGCGGCGCCCTGTTCCCCGTGTTCTTCGGTGACTTCGACGAGGAGGAGACCGCGAAGCTGGGCGTCACGGTCTCGGGCACCCAGGTGCGCTCGAACGGCGCGCAGCTCGCCGAACTGGGTCGCCTGCTCGACGCGGGCACGGTTCGCGTCGCGATCGACAGCACGTTTCCGCTCGCGGATGCCCGAGCGGCGCACGAACGGGCCGCCCGGGGGCATATCGAAGGCAAGATCGTGCTCACGGTTGCTTAAATCTGCCGCAGGCGATCGCCGAGACGGTCGCATTCCTGATGCCCGACGGCGCCGCGTACATCATTCGCGGGAGACGGCTTCCGGGCGCACATCCACCGCGAAGAGCCGTAGGGGACCGAACTGATCGACGAGGGGACCTAGGCAGTGTCTCGCCGATCATCGGCTCGTTGGATGGTCATGAGGGATGTGCCTGAGATCTCCGATGCCGCGTGGGCGGTG
>NZ_RIBZ01000869.1:0-30248 GCF_003721215.1 Streptomyces botrytidirepellens | reverse complement strand
CCGTCCGGTGGCACCCTGCTGCTTCCCCGGGACCACGGCCCGGCCCTGCGCCGGGCCGTGGAGGAGCTGGCCGCCCGGCCCTCCAGCAGCCAGCCCCAGGGCACATTTCCCGTCTGGGTCGGCATCCCCGGCGGGCGTGAGCGCGCCAGCAGGGTGCTGCGCCGCATCCGTCTCTTCGCCGACCACGCCGCGGTCGACTTCCGCACGGAACTCCCCGGCGATGCCGCCCTCGCCGGACCGCGCCCAAAGTTGCTGCTGCGCGCCCGGCGGCCGCGCGTCATCGCCGTCGCCAACTGCCAGGGCGGCCACGGGTGCAGCTCGCTCGCCACCGGCCTCGCCCAGGCAATGGGCGGCCAGGACCACCGCGTCCTGTATCTGCTGACCTCCCGCGGTGTGCAGGCCGGGCCGGGCCTGCAGGGGCATCGCTGGCCAGAGGCCGATCCCGGGCTGGCGGCCGTGGCCCAGGACCCCGGCCGTCATGTCCACCCGCTGCCCGGGCTGGGCCATGCCTTCGTCCGCTGCTCCGCCCCGGGCGCCGACGGGCCTGACCAGGCACGGCAGTTGGCTCTGCTGCTGCGGCACCCCTCCATCGACCGCGTCTTCAGCCATGTAGTCATCGACGCCTCCCCCATCGGCCTGCCGCGCGCCGCTGCCCTCACCGCCGATGTGACGCTCGTGCCGTGGCGGCGCGTGCCCAGGCCGCCGGGCCGGGAGGTCACCGAAGTGCGCCTCACTCCCCTGGGGGCGGTCTGGGCCTGGCTGGCGGACACCTACCGGGACTCCGAGCCCGCCGGGCTGGAGCACTGCTACGCGTACGAAGCGCGCTTGGAGCAGTTCGCCCGTCAGACCGGCGCGAAGAAGGAGGACGACCAGCTCGAGGACGGTCTTGCCCGGCGCCTGTTCCTCCACGACATCGACGAGGTTGGCCGTCAGCGGTGGGGAGCACGGTGGGTGGCGGCGCGGGACGGGTGGATCGCACACCTGCTGCACGAGAAGAGCAACGGTTGGGACGAGGCGGCGGGTGCACGCGTCCGGCGCACCTTGTCAGACCAGGAGTGGGAGACCGCGCTGCACTCGAGGGTCGCCGAGGCGGCCGACGAGGTGCTGTGGAACCTGCCGGTCTCCACCGGCAGGCGCCGTCCCTGGCTGGTCCCCACCACCCAGATGCCCGCCGATGTCCTCCACACGCTCCGCGGGGCGTGCACGGCTGGGGGCCTGCGTCTGTTCTCCACCGTCCTGCCCGACATCGGCAACGCCGTCCTGCCCGCATCGCTGACCCGCTGGGAGGACGCCGTGCGACAAGTGGCCGACGAGGCTTGTGCGCAACTCCCCCGCTGACATGACCGAGCGGACCCGGCATCTTGCCGGTGACCGTGAAGACCGGGGTCGTGAATACGGTCTCCACGGCGCCCGCAAGAGTGGCGATCGTGCGGGAAAGCGACTACCACCCCTGGCAGTGAGTAGCATCCGGCAGCAACAACCAGGTACAAGGAGCGTGCTGCCGTGGCCGACGAGCCCGAGAAGATCACCCCTATCCAAGACCGTGTACGCCAGCAATTGGCCGACAACCTCGTGGCCAACCGCAAGGAGCAGGAGAAGGTCACCGCGCAGCTCGCTGCTCTCCAGAAGCAGGTCGCCGCTCTTGAGGAGCGCCTTGCGCAACTCAAATTGGATGAGGCGTGGTTGGCCCAGGCGCAGGGCAGTTTGCCCACGGCTCTCGCCCAGAGCGAGCCCGCCGCCGGGGCGGCCGAGGAACTGTCGGCGGCCCCGGCCGAACAGCCTGAGACTTCCGCACCGGCCAAGGCGGTCACCGATGAGCCCCGTACCGTGCCGCAACCGCGGCAGAACCAGCCAGTGAAGGCGGCACGGTCCAAGCAGCCCGCCAAGAAGACGACGGCGGCGGCGAAGAAGACCACTGCTAAGAAGACGACCGCGAAGAAATCGGCGGCCAAGAAGGCGACGGCGAAGAAGACCACTGCCAAGAAGCCGGCGGCTGAGCAGGCCCCGAAGCCGAAGGCCACCGCCACGAAGGCGTCGGCGAAGAAGACCGCGGCCAGGGGGAAGTCGAGGCCGCCGCTGTGGGAACTCATCCTGGGCATCCTCCTCAAGACCCCCGGACAGCCGTGCGTGGCCCGCGAGGTCACCAACCAGCTCGTGCAGGACCATCCCGGTCGGGCGACGTCCGTCCAGGCGGTGCGCAACAACCTGGAGATCCTCGTCAACAAGAACCTCGCCGAGAAGTCGCGCCAGCAGGGGAACTCGATGTACACCGCGTACGCCGACGCCGCTGCGGACGAGCCCGTGGGTGGCGAAGGCAAGCAGGCGCCCGAGACGGCCGAGAAGGTTCCGGCGGAGGTCTAGCGTCCCGCCCGCCCGGGCATCCGCGACCGTTCGGCGGGCCGAGCGCCGCAGACGCCCGGGCAGCAGTGCGGGGCCGATGAGATCCTGGAAGGCTGCCAGCGCGTGGCCGACGGGGTAGTGCTCTCCCAGTCCCCAGCTCATGGCTCTCGCGAATGCACCCGGCTGCCGTCCAGGTGAGGGCTCCGTGCTCGGCAGACCGGAGCCATCTACGACACGACCGAGAAGTGAGGACACCCGCCATGGCCAGCACCTCGAAGATCGCCTCTGCCAGCGAGTGGGCAGAGGCGCTTGACGCCCACCAGAAGGAGACCGCGCAGGACGTCGGGACGATCATCTCGTTCGGCTACGCGGACGGGCAGGTCCTCGGGGTCATCCTCGACCCCAACCACCCCGACGCCGACGACGAGCGCGCAGTTATCGCCTCCGAAGAGGGATGGGTCGTCCGCTACGTCCCGCAGTCTGGCTGGTGGGAAGCCGTAAGCAGTTCCGACGAGAAGTGAGGGCGCGGCCATGGAGCCGAAACACTTGCTGTAACACGATGCTCCTGCCCGGCCTGGCGGCAGCTGCTGGCCTTCGGTGCAGTCGGCTCAGGACGGGGAGATGCCGGGACCGGCCTGGGGTGTCTGGAGGTTGTGCTGCTGGGCCTGTCTGGCGGCGGCGTCGGTGCGTGGTGCCGTCGGCGTGGCTGGAAGGGCGCTCTCTCGCAACCGGGCTGCGAGGCGGGCGGCGCGTGTGGCCACCGAGTCGGAGGGAGAGGGGTCCAGGTGTGCTGCGCCGTCCAGCGCTTTGACCGCGCGCAGCGTCAGCGGGCGGCTGTGCTGGAGGTCCGCGAAGTGGCTGTCGGCGTTCTGCGCAGCTGTGCGGGCCTGTTCGAGCTGCTCGGTGGTCACGGTCGGGCGGCCGAACTCCAGGGTCTTGCTGCGATAGCGGGCTACCAGGCTCTCCAGCGCGTGTCCGGTCTCTCTCATTGCGCGGTAGGCCTGGTTGTAGGCGTCGAGACCGAGCCCGGAGTGCTCAACCAGTTGTGTGCGCACCGTGTGCAGGGCGCTGTTGGTGACGGCTTGGGGGAAGATCCGGTGCAGCGCGTCGCGGGTCAGCTGGCGCTGTGCGTCGAGAGTTTCGGCGATGCGGCCCTCCGCCGCGTTGACTTGTGCCATGAACGCCTCCTGGGCGGCTGTCACCTCGGCGGCCGTTGTGGGCTGGGCTTGAGCTTCGCTGGCTTGCGCGGCGGCGACGATGGCCTCGTGTGTGGCTGGGACGGCGGCCGCTTCGGCGTCGGCCAGGACACTCGCGTGCATCAGCAGCGCGTGGCGCGCGGTGAGTTCGTCCAGTTCCCCGTGGAGGCGGCTGTGGGCGAGCAGGGCTTGGTCCTCTTGCGCGGAGGGGGGCCGGTTCGGGTCGGCGGCCGCGGTGGACTGGGTGAGGGCGGTGGCGGCCCGGACCAGTTGCTCCATGGTCTGTTCGGCTGAGCGGCGGGCCGCGGGTGACAGGAGCCGCCACTGGGCGGCGGCCTGCAGCTCGCCTGGCAGGTGCTTGGGGTAGCCGGGGATCGCATCCGCTTCCACGTTCGCGTCGACGTCCGGGAGCGGGGCGGGGTGCTGCTCGGCGTCCTCGGCGGCGGCGAGCGCCTTGGTGAGGTCGTGGGCCGCGTCGGCGAGCAGGCGTTCCTCCCCGTCGGGTCCGATGAGGGACAGGCGGCGCAGGTAGGTGCGGGCCGCCTGGTTCGCGGGGTGCTGAGGGTCGGGATGGGCCTCGGCCACGGGCGCGGTTTCCGGGAGGCGGGTGATCAGGTGGTTCATGAGGCTCTGCTCCGCGTCCTGGGCGAGGCCGCGGAGCTGGCCGATTTCGAAGCCGAAGGTCAGCCGGTTCATGTGGGCCAGGGCGGCCAGGAGCTCGGCGGGGTCCCCGTATTCGGGCTCTTCGGCCAGCGCGAGGGCGCCCAAGGTCTCGAGGGCCGCGGCACGCAGTCGTGCGGTGCCTTCCGGCTGCGGGACGGCGTGCTGGGCGGTGAGGTGGGCCAGGACCTCCGCGTGCGGGACGGTGCCCAAGGCGAGGGCCCAGATCTGGCCACCACGCCGCCATGAGGCCGGGGCGGGCGTATTGGGGCGGTCCTGGGCGGGGTCATCCGGCTGCACGTGCCTAAGGCGGTGATCGAGCCAGTCGGCGGCCTCGGCGGCCAGCGCGTCCTGCAGCAGGGCGGCGGTATGGCGAGCCTCCTCACCCGGGGCCTGCGCCGCTCTCACCAGGGCGCGTTCGGCATCGGCCAGCAGCTCGCGCGCGGGCAGCGGCTGCCACGTGGCTCCGTCGTCGTCGCTGACGTGCCCGGCGACGGCGAGGTTCTCCTCCCGCTCGTGGGTCAGGTACCACCGCATCGCCACGACCGCGTCGTTGATCAGCAGTCCGGGCCCGGCCTCGTCGGACAACCACGGGTGGTTGTACGTGCTGGCCAGGGCGTACAGGCGGTCGGTGTCGGGCACGCGCGCGCTCTCCCTCGTCCCGGTGGCGGTGTGCCGTCTGGGTGGCCGGTGCGGTTAAGGCTGCCGGGCCCAGGGTGATGGCAGGGCCCGGGCGCAGGCCGGGTCCGCTTGGCGGGAGCGCGGAGGCGGGAAAGGTGCCGTGGTGGACCGCCGGGCGGTCCTGTACTGGTGACGGCCGGTCTTGGCCCGGAGGTGCCCGGGCCGGGCGGGGCGCACGAGAGGTGCCCGGGCCGGAAGACGGCGTCAGCCCGTTCTTCCAGGAGTCCGGCGGGTATGGCTACGCCATGGCTGAAGGTGGGGGACGGTGATCCAGCAGGAGGCATCGGTCCTCACCGGCCCATGCGAGGCCGGTATGAGGGAGCCAGCGGCGGGAGGCTGGGTTTCTGCCCGCCTCTGCGGCGACTCGCTGGGAGGGGACACGGTTCAGGTGGTCTGATGCGTGGGGCGGTCGCTGATCCCGATGTACGCGTCGGCTTCCGCGTCGAGGAAACGCGCGGCCGACGGCGATGAAGGTGCGCACGTGCGGTGTTTCATGGTTGAGCGGCGCGCCTTGGGGCTGGTCGGGATCCAGGCCCGCAACGATCCGCGCGCTCTGCTCGACGAGCTCATCCGCAGCCGCAGCCAGAGCCGCGTTCGCCTCGAGGTGGACGACGGAACACCGCCTGGTCAGTTCATCTTGCAGCTCTTGAGCTCGTCGCAGCCTCTCCATTCGGACGATATGGTTCAGCACCGGCCACATGGCGGCGATATGTGCGATCTCCTCGGCTGGCTGCACGCAGCCCACGATCGCGTTACTCCGACGCTCATGCTGCTGGCGCCATGCGTAGCCGTCAGGCACGCGCACCGCCGACATGGTGACGACAGAGCGCCGGATGATGACCGCGACGGCCTTGCTTCCGGCGAAGGCCCCCAGGAGGGTAGCCGCGGAGGCGATCAGGAACGCGGGCATAGGGTCCATTCCAGCATTGTGCCGCGCCTTGGCATGCCAGTGGCGGTATCCGGGAGTTCGGGCTGACGGAGATCCATGTCTTCGGTTCGCCCCCCCTTGTCCTGGCTCTGGCTGCCGCGCTCTGGTCCTCTCCCCTGCCATTTTCGGGGCCTGAGTTCTTTCACGCTGGTCTTACGCGGCAAGCTCGCGGGGCTGGGCGTCGCGGAGGAGGCAGGTCAGGCGGGCGGTGCATACCCGGCGGTCCTCGTCATCGTTGATGATGACCTCGTAGGTGGCGGTGGAGCGGCCCCGGTGCAGCGGGACCGCGACACCGGTGACCGTGCCCGAGCGCACGCCGCGGTGGTGGGTGCAGTTGAGATCGACGCCCACGGCGGTTTTCGTCCGGCCGCCGTGGAGCAGCGAGCCCACGGATCCGAGGGTTTCGGCCAGGACCGCGGAGGCGCCGCCGTGCAGCAGTCCGTACGGCTGGGTGTTGCCCGATACCGGCATAGTGCCCACGACCCGTTCGGCGGTGGCTTCGAGGATGTGCACGCCCATGTGCGTGCCGAGGTATCCGGAGGAGAACAGCGCGAGCAGCTCTCCCTGGAACGCGGCACGCTCGTCGGCGCCCTGAGGCGGGAGCTGGATGCTGGTCTGTTCACTCATGGGAGGGCTCCGCTCGTGTGGAGGACATGGCAAGTCGGCTTGGACGCGGGGGCGCGCGTTGGCTCGCTCGCTTCCGGACCGGGGGCGGGTGCGCTCGGCCGCCGGGGGGGGTGCGGTTCCTGCGTCCGTCCAATGAGGGAACCATTGGTGGGTGACCGTGGTGGCAGACCTCTGGGCTTGTTCCCGGGGCGCGGCACTGCCGTCAGCGGGCTCGTTTCTCTGGACGGGACTTTCAGGGCGGTGGCCGCTCGGGTGAGACCTGCGCAGCCAGGTACGCGGCTGGGGCGCACGGGCCTGAGGTGGTTTTCGGGCGCCCGCGGGTGTGCGCTTCACGGGCTTAAGGGCTCTGCGGGAGGGGACCGGTGGCTTTTCGTTACCGGCCTTTGCTGATGTGTGGGGCGGGCCCTTGCTGGCCGGGGTGGTGCTGCGGGTTGTCGTTCTGCGGAGGCCGTACCGGTCGGGCGGTGGATTGCTGCTCTGTGTTGGCTGACGGCGTTCCGGCGCTGCGGGCGCGGTGCTCGTTGCGCATCCATGCGGCCACGTCCGCCAGCCTGCGGGTGTGGGCAAGCAACGTGTCGGGTGGGTGACCAGCTGGGTCCTGCGGCGTGGAGAGCGCGCCGTGTGCGGGGTCGAGGTTTGCCTCCCACGCCTGCGGTCGGGGCTGGGTGTCGACATGGGGCACGCCGTCGGGTGGGCCGTCCATCGGGATGAGGCGGAAAATGACCAGGTTGCGGGTGGGGCCTTCCCCGACGAGGGGCGGAGCCTGCGCCGGGATCCACGGCGTCGTCTCGTCCAGGCTGTATCTGCCCAGATAGCGGGGGCCTTGGCCGGGTGAGGCGAGGAAGAGGCGTAAGGTGCGGTTGGTCGTGTGGTGTTTGAGAATGGACGCGTTCCCCTGGCCTTCCAGCGCTTGGCTGACGTCGTTGAGGCCTTCTCCGGCAAACAGGTAATGGTCGCCCGTCCAGCCGTCGTATCCACCCACACCATCACCGCAGTCGCTGAACAGCAGGATTTCGGGTGTGCGCCCGGACTTGCACACCCGGCCGGTCCGGCGGCCGCCGAAGACGTCGTGCAGCTGCTGGCGATCGGCCATTTCGCCTGGCTCGAGGTTCCATTCCATTGCGCTGAGCCTCCCAAAGGAGCGGAGTAGGTTGAGCCAGGGACACGACGGTGCGCCATTTTCGGCTGGTGATATCCGCTCTGGTACAGCTCAGTGGGCGCGCTGGCCGACCGGCCGCAGAGTGGACACGGTGGCGAGGGCGGCGGCAGCAGCTTCGTACCCTTTGTCCTCCGCGGACTTCTCCAGCCCGGCCCGGTCGAGGGCCTGCTCCTCGGTGTCGCAGATCAGAACGCCGAAGCCGATGGGGGTCCCGGTGTCCACGCTGACCTGGGTGAGGCCCTGGGCGACGCTCTGGCATACATAGTCGAACTGGGGAGTCCCGCCGCGGATGATCGCGCCCAGGGCCACGACCGCTTCATAACCCCGGTGATCGGCCAGCGTTTTCGCGGCGAGCGGCAGTTCGAAGGTTCCGGGGACACGCAGCACGAGGGGCGCGGTCACACCGGAGTCATCCAGCGCTCGCAGTGCGCCGCTGAGCAGTCCGTCCATCACCTGGGGATGCCAGAGCGCGGCCGCGACAGCCACGCGCAGCCGGGCGTGATGGCCCACTGCCTCCAGCCTGGGGACTCCCATGCCGGTCATGCACCCTCCTTGGGTATGTGCTGCATCAGGGGTTGGCGTTGCCGGTACGGGCTCGCTGTGGAGGTCCTCCGGCCGGGGCCGGTCGTGGCCCATCCGGTCGCCCTTGGTCTGCAGGGAGCGCAGGTGGGGTTTCTCTCCCTCGACGGACAGGGGTTGGTGGCTCGGCACCCGCAGCGTGCCGGGCCGGCGCCGCGGTCTTCTCGGGGTTGCCGGTCATCAGGTGCGGGGACCGCGCGCCGGGGCCGGCCGGGATCCGGGCGCCCGCGGCTCAGTCGCGCGCATCGGTCGGCAGGCCGAATTCGGGGGTGGCGAAGGCAACGACGGAAGTACATAGCCTCGCGAGGTGGCGTTCGTGTCGCCAGGGCGTGCGGGGTGTCCCCGGTCGGCTTCGCCGGGGCCGGGGCGCACGCGGGCGGGGCCGCACACGTGGTGCAGGCGGCAGCCGCGGAGGCATCAGCGCTCGTGGCGGATCCTGGAGCTGGTCATTACGCCGCCGGGGCCCAGCCGATTGCGACCTCACAGCCCAGGCAACGGCGTGGGGAACGGGATCCTGCATCAGGGGTGCTGGTCTTGGTTCAGCCGGCCAGGTGCTGCAGCCCGCTGTCGTGCACCCAACCCTTGGTGCCCTTGGGAAGTCCGGACGCCGAACGGTGGGTGAGCTGGCTGAAGTTCCAGGGGCCGCGGGAGCAGAAGACCCTCACGTCATCGCCCCGGTAGAGGTATCCCAGGCTCCGGTATCCCGTACTCGGACCGCTGCGGTAGTTCCACCCGCTCTTGCTCACCTCGGCGCCGAAGTTGGACCAGTTCACGGTGCACTTGCGGTTCTCTCCGACGGCGTGCGCGGCAGGCGCGGTGGTCACGGTCAGCGCGGCGGCAGCAGCCATCGCCAGAGCGGCCGGAACGGCCGAGCGGGTCACGATACGGCGGATCATCGAAGGCCTTTCGAGAGACGCGAACAGGGCAGACACCCGGATGTCGGGTGCACTTGATGCTGGGCCCCCGGACGCGGGGCGGAAGCTGTCCGGGGCCACGGATCCCGTCTGCCGAATCAGCGACTTCCGTGGCCATCCCCCGCGACGGGACGCACCCCGCCCGGCGGCTCCGGCAGCGCCCCGGACGGGCGGAGCGGAAGCCGCACCCCCGCGCGCCGCATCCGCCCGTCCACGGTGTCCTCACCAGACCGGGCGGTCCGCGAGGCGCCCCCCTTGTGCGCCCTCCATGCCGCTACAGGCCCTGCGCCCGGACGATCCCGTCTGCTGAAACACCCGCACAGATCCCGGTGCCAAGTCCTGACACACCAGCTTCCTGTCCGCCTTGTTCAGCTCGGACGACGCCACATCCTGCTGAATGCGCCTGCGGCCTGCTGCCCCGCGATCCCGCGCAAGGAGATCGCCCGGGACATGGCCGTCGGCACCCGTCCGCCGGATTCTCTTCCTTTCGAATGGAACGTGCGCGTCCATGTCCTTGCCCCTGCTCCACGCCGGTGCTCCACCCGCCCAACGGCTCCGGCAGCCCATGGCGGTCGCGGTGCTTCCTGGCGCAGCCCGGGTCCGGGCGAGCGACTGGGACGCACACGTCGACCGGACGGGCTTCTACAACAGCCACCCGTGGGTGCGGGCACTCGAGCTGGCTCATGGCCCCAGTCCGGTCCTCGCCGCGTTCGCCGGGGGCCAGCTCCAAGGGGTTCTTCCTACCTGGGCGAACACCGCGACCGGCAGCCTGTTCAGCCTGACAGGGATGACGCAGGGTCTGCTCAGCGCACCGAGTCAGGATGTCCTGTGGCTGGGAACACGGCGAGGGACGGCGAACACCATCACCTGCACCCGCGATCCTGTGCTGCGGGCCCGGGTGTTGCACGGTTTGCTGGATAGGGCGCGTCAACTCGCGGAGGCTGAGGGCTTCTCGGGGGTGGTGTGGCCGTACCTCAGCGGCGGGGATGCCCGGGAAGCCGCCGCCTGTCATCCCGGCGCGCAGGTGGTGCTGCAGGGGGCCGATGCCACGGTAAGCGTGCCGGAGGGCGGAATGCGGGGTATGGAGGCCGCCGCGCGGAGCCCGGAGCGCATAAAGTGGCGCCGCGAGCGGCGCCTGTTCCTGGAATCCGGCGGCTCGATCGAATGGACCCGCCTGTCGGCCGACGTGTGCGCCCGCATCGCGCCGCTGCTGGCCGCCACCCGGGATAAGCACGGTTCGGCCGGCGGAGTCGGCTGGATGGAGCGCGCTCTGACCGCGCAGATGTCGTCAGGGGCGGCCGTGCACGCCGTCGTGGCGCTCGCTCGCACGAGAGCCGGGGAGATCACAGCGGCAGCCGTCTTCTACATGCATGGCGACTGGCTCTACGGCAGGTACTGGGGCGCAACAGCTCGTGCACCCCGGAACGCCTATTTCGTGCTGACGTTCTACGAGGCAGTCGACTGGGCCGCGGCGCACGGCTTTCGCACCCTGCACCTGTCGGTGCCCGCATCGTCGGCCAAGATCGCACGCGGAGCGCAGGTGACGCCGCTGGCCCTCGTCCATCTTCCGGCCCGCCATACCAAGCCGCTCGCCCGTCACACTCTTGCCCGGCACAACCATCACATCGCGCAGCGCTGGCTCCGGTACTCCCGACTCCCGCTCGGCCCCGCGTGGGCGCCGTGGGCCAGCGAGGAAAGGTGACCATGCTCTACCTCGTCTACACCTTCGAAGCCACCGAGTACGCGCGTCGTCGGCTGCCCGAGTTCTGGGAGTGGATGCGCGACCGGAATGAGTGGTTTTACGCGGGCCTGGGCATGGTTCAGGGCACTGGCTGGCGCATCGAGACCAGCTCCTCGCTCCTGCTCATTCACCACGAGGTGGCGTTCGCCGACGACAGCGGCCTGGCAGAGTACCGCGCGGCCTTGGCGGCCAGGGGCCGGGACCCCGCCTGGGAGCAGCGTCGGCTGGAGCAGGACCGGTGGTACCGCATCGTCCGGCGAGGCACCCACACCTCGCCCCCGGTGCCGCTGGACCTTCCCGCGGCGGCCAGCAGGAATGGAAGTAGGCGTGATGGCCGGGGGCGGTACCTGACCGGGCCCAGACCACGCCGGGCCCTGATGAACGTGGACGAGAATCCGGTAGATGCTGCTCGTTCTCAGGGGGAGGCTGCGGCGGGATAAGGTGAGGCGCGTTGGCCGAGAGCTGAGGAGTCGATGAAGAAGACCATCAGCTTCGATACCGAGACGGACACCTACGAGGCCGTGCTCGAACAGGTCAAAGAAGCCTACGGCTTCAGAACGTGGAGCCAGCCGGACGTGGACTTGTGGGTCAGCCTCATGGCGGAGGAGCAGGTGGCCTTCGTGTCGTTGCTGGCGTGGTCCGAGGTGGACGCCGTGTCCGCAGAGACGACGCGAAGAGGGCTCTCGGGTACAGCACCGAGGACACGCGATGTCTGGCCAGACTCAGTACCGGCATCAGCCGCGCAGCCAAGAACGGCCCTGGCCACAGCTCGCCGGTCCAGCTTGTTCAGTCGTCTTCGTTGTACTGGCTCGATCCGTCAGTTGCCAAGCTCGTCCTGAACACCGCGTTCCCGAGCGGTTGAGACGAGTGGTGGCCACTACTCTTCCTCTCGTTCGCCGGGTCTCTCCAGGCCTTGGGCTGGAGGCAGGGGCTCGGAGCAGGCGGCGGGGAGCGGCTCCAGGACGAATTTTCCGGCATAGGCGGGAGGCGGGGGGATGCCGCTGCCGTTCGCAGGCAGCGTGTCCTGGGCCTGATAGGCCGCCAGGAGGCGCCTGGCGGCCTCCGGATAAGGTTCGCGTTGCGTATCGACGGTGATCTTCACACGGGGCCTCGGGCGGGCTTACAGGGTGTGGAGCGCGTGGTGGAGCTGGGTGAACTCCGCTTCCGTGCTGGGTGTCATCAGGCGCAGTCCGGACACACTCCCTCGGTCCTGGCTGGTGAAGAGCCTGGCGGAGATGCCGTGCGTCTGGAGGTGTTCCTGAACGGGGTAGGGGTCGTCCAGGAAGACGAAGCGGTAGTGGATGTCCGCCGGGACTACGGCGTTGCCGAAGTACTCGGTCAGCAGCCCCTGCAGACGGCGGGCGTCGAGCTGGATGTGCAGCAGCTTCTCCGGGAGCCACGTGCGGTCTTCGAGGGCGGCGGTGGCCAGGGTGATGTCCAGCAGTGACAGGGGCCAGGTAGGGATTTGCTCCTTCACGGCCTGGTTCAGGCGCGCATGGCGTGTCCACAGGTATCCCGCTCGTGTTCCGGTGATCCCATAGGTCTTGCCCGTGGATCCCAGGACGATCAGATTGCTGACCGGTGCTCCGGCCAGGCTCAGGCTCTGGCCCTGGAAGGCGATGTACTCCTCGTCCAGCACCAAGATCGACTGGGGGTTGTCGGCGCAGGCCTGGAGCAGCTGTTCGCGGGGGATGTAGTGGCCGAGCGGGTTCGAGGGGTTGGACAGCACGACGTACTGGTGTGTGCGCATGGCCGCGTGCAGACGTGTGGCGCGGTGCTCGGCGGTGTCGCGTGTACCGCTGTCAGGGCCCAGGAAGTCGGCGTAGGCGAAACGGCGCATCGTCTCGGTGTACTCGGGGGTGATGACCGCAACGCTGGACCGGCTCAGCAGCCGGGCGAGGGAAGTGGTCAATTCGGTGACACCGCGGCCGGCGAGGGTGTCGTCCACGTCGACGCCGAGTTGGTGCGCGACGGCCTGCAGGTAGCGCCGCTCGGCCCGGTACGGGGGCCGCTCGGATTCATACGGCGGCGGCATCAGCCGGTCCGGGTGGTGTTCGAGGAAGGTCCGCAGTGCTTCCACGGCGGCGGGCGGCGGGCCGAGCCGGTTGGTGCACAAGGACAGGTTGAGGGTGATCGCCCCGTCGGGGAGATGGGTGAGGTCGCCGCCTTGCACCGCGCGGGGATCGCGCGGCAGGTCCAGGGCGGTGTCCGCCGCAGCGGCGGCGCTGGTGCGCATGTGTACTCCTTGCAGAAACGACAGCAACGCACAGGAGTGTGCGGCCGGTCACGCCGTCGGAACGCGGTCACAGGGATGTCGTGCCGGGGCCTGGCGCCGCGGCCGGTTCCCGTGGTCCGGCATGCGGGATGGCCCTGGGCGCAGAAGGCGACTCGAGCGGTGTTCACCGGCCTGGTCGTGTCGGGAGCAGCCCTGTCCGGTGTGCCAGTGCTGGTTCACGCGGCGGTGGGTGCGGGCGCGGTGCGTGCCCCGAGCAGGAGTGCGCATAAGGCGGCGGCCAGCAGCGGGACGGCGAAGTGGCCGCCGAGCGGGCCGGCCAGGGCGGTGCCGGCGGCCTGGCCCAGGCGGATGGCACTGGACATCCAGCCGACTGCCTCGGTCGATGTTCCCGCCGGGGCCAGCGCGGTGACGGTCAGGCTGGCCACGGTCAGCAGGGGCACGAACAAGGCGCCCGGCAGCATGGCAAGAGCGAGAATTGCAGGGGCCGGGAGCGGGGCGAGGAGGGGGAGCCATGCGACCGCGAACACGGCGCCCAGGGGCAGCAGATGGCGGCCTTGGGACAGGGCTGCGGGCTGGAGGCGGGCGAACAGTATCCCGCCGAGCAGGCCCGCCGCCGAGAACGTCGCGGGCAGCGCGCCTGCCAGCCAGGAGGCGTGCTGGCGGTCGGCCGCGGCGATCCCGGCGATGTCGAGGGCGCCGACCGTGGCGCCCAGGAAGACCAGAGCGATCAGCAGGAGGCGCATGGCGGGCGGGCGCAGCACCCCGAGCCGGTCACGGTGGCGGGGCATGGCGCGCCAGGTGCGGGCGGGGCGGGCGGTGGCGAAGGCGAGGGTCCCGGCCAGGGTGACGGCAGCCGCCAGGGCCAGGGCGGTGGCCGGGGACAGCCAGGTGGCCACGGCGATGGCCAGGGCCGGGCCGGTGACGTAGACGAGCTCCTGGGCGGAGGAGTCCAGGGTGTAGGCGGTGCGGACGTGGGCGGCGTCGGGGAGCACGGTGGGCCACAAAGACCTCAGGCCGCCCTCCAGCGGAGGGCATCCGGCCCCGGCCAGGGCGACGCACACGGCGGTGAGGGCGAGGTGGGAGGTTCCGGCGAGGGCCAGGGTGCCCAGGGCCACCGCGACCAGTGCGGCTCCCAGGTGGCACGGCAGCGGCAGGCCCCGCAGGTCGGCCAGCCGCCCCAGCAGCGGGAGTCCGATTGCCGGGGCGATGCCGTAGAGCGCGGCCAGCAGGCTGGCGGTCGCCAGGGAGTGGCCGTCCGCCTGCGCTGCCAGGATCAGAGCGACGGGCACCATGCCCAGCGACATGCGCCCGACAACCGAGGCGAACAGCAGGCGGCTGCAGTATCGGTGCCGCAGCACGGCGCGGAAGGTCGGCGGCGTGCTCGCTGCCGCCACAGGGGCGGCCGGGATGCGGAGGGTGGGGGGCTGTGGCTCGGGGCCCGGCGCCGGGGTCGTGCGGGGGACATCGCGGACCTGCGCGTGGGCCATCGCCTGCCTGCCTTCTGCAAAAGGGGGGATCGGGGAACCGGGAGAACGGGAGAAGGAGGCCGCCCGTACGGCCGGGCCCGGCAGCGGGCGGCGGCGTACGGACGGCGGCAGCGGTGAAGGGGGGCACACCGCTGTGGCGAGAAGCCCAGCAGGGCGGAGTACCGGCTTCAACGCTGCTTCCGCGCAGGCGGACACCGGCTGCTGCTTCTCCCGCCCCCTGGCGCGGCAACCCGTGCGGGCGGTCCGCCAGGTGCCGTCTGCCCGGCGAGGGCAGCCATCGAAATCGCCGGGCCCGCGCACGGCGAAGCGGCGGCACCCGCTTGGGGTACCGCCGCTTCGTGGTACAGGTTCCTCGTCCGGCTGCCGAGGGTCGAACGTTGTCGGCCTGAAGCCGTGTTCTGCGCTGCGCCGTCCGACTCGTGTCTGTGGCTGTGCCGCTACGGCGTCCGCAGCGGAAGGCCGACGTCGAACGGCGCGGCCCGCGGGTCAGCAGCCCTGGGTGCCCTTGGGGACTTCCTTGCGCACATAGGGCCAGCTGACCCACCCCGTGGTGCCCTTCGACAGACCGTTGTGCGACTTGGCCCTCAGCGTGGCCTTGTACCAGAGGCAGTTCCCGAACCCGCCGGGGTTCGTGGCGGTCACCCTGATCTTGTCGCCGGTGGCCACCAAGCCCTTGGTCGTCGTGTTGTAGCCCGGGGCGGCGCGGAAGCGGATCCCGTTGCCGCCCTCGATGGTGGTGTTGTAGTCGCGGACGTTGTGCACGCTGTACGCCGAGGCAGGGCTGGCCGCCAAGGTGCCGACTGCCAGGACCGCGGCTGTCAGGGCGGTGGCAGCGCCGGTGCGCGTCTTCATGTGGTCCCCTCCGTTAGTGGTGGCCTGGTGTTGTCCCAGGGCCCGTGGCCCGCAAATGGCCCGGTCGGGTCGATCCTGGCCACCACAACGGGGTCGGTGACGATCACAGCGGCATGGCTCCCAAGAGCTGCACCGGCGACATGGAGTGCGCTCCCGTGCGGCGGGATCGGTCGTCTCATTCGCTGTGCTGGCCCGGCAAACCGGAAGCCGGGGGCAACTGGCCGAACTCCTCGACGTCTCCGAGGGCTACATCTCCAAGAGCAGCAAGAACCTCAAGCCCGTCTCCGCCTGAACCACCCCGCGCAGCGCCCCGGCTCGCGACGAGCGGCCCCGGGGCGCTGCGCCGTAACCGGTCCCACCCTGGCCCGCTGCCGCTACCGTAAGACCATGACAGCAGGGGGCGGCCGCATACCGGCGAACATCTGGATCCGAGCGGGCAAGGACTACTACTACAGCCGCGGCCAGGCCCCGGACGGCACCGCCCGCCTAGCGCGGCTCAGCCGTCCGCCTCACGGCAAGACCGTCTACGTGATCGACCCCACCGGGACCTTGGCGGCGGAGAAGCTCCCCTTCGAGCTCCTCGGCTCGGCGAAGGCGTGCCTGATTCTCGCGCTCCTCGCCCTCGTCCTCATCCCCGCGACACTCGGCCGGGACCAGGACCCCATCATGGCCAAGGTTCTCATCCCGATCGCCGTCGGCCTGCTGTTCCTGGCCGCCTACCTCTGCCAGACGGCACACCTGTACCCTCACGACGCCATCAGCCGCGCCGAGGCCGAATGGGCCGCCGCCCAGGCCGAGGCCGAAGCACAACGCGAAGCAGCCGCCCGCGCCGCCGAGAACAACGCCCGGCAGGCCGCGCAGACCAACCAGTGGCTCGCCGCCATCTGGGCCCAGAACGCCGCCGCCCAGCACCACCTCGACCCCAACGCCGACGCTTGGCGCCCCTACGGCCAGTCCCCGCCGCTGTAGCAAGCCAGCAGCCCAGACGCCAGAGCTACAGAAACGACTGGAGGCAACTCCGCCGGGCATGGAGTTCATTTTGGGCCCCGCGACCGGCTGGTGAGGGCCGGTCAGGTGACGTATAGGTTCGCTCACAGGCTTCTGCGGATCGTGCCGCGGGGTACTTCTTCTCGCCCTGACGGCGCGCGGCTCGGCGGTGCGGGGCAGGGTCATGTGGTCCGCTCAGCGGGAGGCGCGGCGGGGTTGTCCACCGCATGCTCCCGCCCGGCGGCATTCTCACCGGCCACGCGGCCCAAGGCAGGTACGAGCACGCGTAGATGGGGTGACAAGTGCTGTCGACCGATCCGTATGGAGCCAATGACGTGAGCCCCCGCCCCGCCTCGAACACCCCATCCGAGCATCAGCAGCTCGGCCTGCCCGTCCCGGCGGGCATCTCACTGGTGCGCCGCGAGCAGATCCCGCCCACGGCCCCGGGGGTGGTGTTGCCCGACCGCCTGGTGGCCGGGCACCGCGGCGGGCTGAGTACGCTGCTGCTGCGGACGCGGCTGCCCTCTCTGGGGCAGACCGGCGTGGCAGTCGTGATCGCCATGGTGGCCCGGTGCCAGGACGTTGCCGCCCACGCGCTCAAGCAGTTCGAAGGCGCCCGAGCCTGGCCGGAGCGCTTCCCCGGCTCCCTGACCGTCACCTTCAAGCGACCGCCCCACCGGGTAGTCGACAAGTGGCGTCCTGCGTACGCAGGAGACCGGGCGCGGATCACCGCCACCGGGCCCATGGCACACAGCGCCGTCGGCGAGCTCGCTGCAGACCTGTCCGGCGCCCGCCAAGGCGTGGTCGCGTGACTCCCGCCGTGCCGCTGCCCCGCTCCATGTTCACCCTGCCCGCCGATGTCGGGGACCGGCTGGACCACACGCCCGAGTCCGCGTACGCGCATCTGCGCGACACCCACCCCACGTGGTTCCTCAGCCCACCCGGCGTCGGCGCGATCGGCATCATGGGATGGCCGATGGCCGAAGGGCAGGTCCTGCACCGGGACGAGGAGCGGGTGGTGCTCCAGGATCCGGTGATCCTCCCCGACGGACAGCAGACCCGCCGTCTGCGGCTGCTCGCCACGCGGTCGGAACCGCCGGTGGCCGTACTCCCTCTGCTGGACGGCGACGTCGTCCTCGTCGACCGATTCCGGCACGCGGCCCGCACCTGGCAGTGGGAGATCCTCAGAGGTGTCGGAATCGAGGGCGTCGCCGACGCCGAGAACGCTGCCGGGCAGCTGCACGACCAGCTCGGCACCAGTGCCTCGGAAGTGATCGCTCTGGGCCAGGTCCACCCCGACCCGGCGATTCTGGCCGAGGCGGTGCTGCTGTACGCCGCGCGCATCGACGTGGTGGGCGAGCTCGCGCACGGCGCCGGCATCCGCAGGGTGCGTGCCGTCGCCTTCGCCGAGGCGGAGCAGATGGCCCAGGCCGGTCAGCTCACCGACGCGGTGGCCATCACCGCGCTGTTCAGGGCCCGCCGGGCTGGCCTCGCTGACTGACGGCACGCCGCGGGCCGGTCTCCCGTGGCGTGTGTCTCGTCGCCGGTCTCCTGTCAGATCTCCGCGTCGGCAGGGAGCACCACCACGGGACCGAGACTGTGGGGAGGGATCTTGTGACCGGCCTTCGGGACTTGACGATGCCACCGCTGGTCGGCTTGCCTCCGTGCCGATTCCTGTCTCGTCCTCTGGCTCGGCTCACTCCACTGCGTCACCCGGGTACCAGTCTCGAGCCCGCCGGTCTCACCATTCCTGCACAGCCTCGACCTTGCTGAACGGCGCGCGGCCGAGACCAGAAAACTGCCGGTCGAATCGCTCATAGGACGTCAGCGGAGTGGCGGTTACCAGGGTGGCAGGCGCCTGTTTGAGTCACGCGTGGCACCTTCAGCGCCCTGTTCTACCGGGCGCGGTCTTCACCTTCCGGCAGTCCCAGGATGCGCAGCTGTTCCTCCCATACGAGCGATGCCAGTCCGTCTGCGGGGCGTGGAGAGGACGGCGGGCAGTCGAGGATGATCGGGGTGTAGTCCGGCAGGGGGTGAGTCAGCGACTCGGTGATCGGCGTCGGGTCGGCGTCGGCGATGTGGATCCGGTTGTCAGCGCGCTGAGCCAGCAATTGGGCCACGTCGGGCGAGAGGCTGGTCTTGCCCTGCACCTGGCCCCGCGGGCTGAGGCCCGCGCCGCCGAGGTGGTTGGCGATGAAGCGCGCGGTCAGCTCGGCGCCGTTGGTCATCTTGGGCTCGCGGCCCCCTTTTGCGTTCGGCACTTCGAGCCTCCACCCCGCGACGGTTCCGGTCGACAGTACGCTACCGGGTCGCGCTGGCTACCCTGCCCGGATCCGGCCAACCACCGCCGCTGTGCACCTACAGGGGACCTACGGGATTCGCCTGGAGTGCTCGTCACCTTCGGCGCCCGGCCGCGGGCTTAAGGCAGTCGGCAGTGATGATCAGTGGCAGGAGCAGGACCACCGCCATCAGACCCACGCCCGCGGCCAGGATCAGCGCCGCCCCCAGAATCCCGAGCAGAACAGCAGCCACCGGCACCGCACGGCCCGCCACCAGCACGGCGGCGTAGCCGAGTGTGTGCCCGGCGGCCAGCAGGGCGTCGCACACCAGCGTGGCCATGGCCGCCAGGGCGAGGTGAGGCAGACCGCGCCGGATGAGCGGGCCGGCCGCGCGCAGCAGCAGGGAGATGACGGCGCTCACCACCCAGGTCACCGGTTCACTCCAGGAGTGGCGGAACCGGCGGCCAGGGCCTGAGCGTGGGCCTGGGCGTGGGCGTCATCGTGGGCGGGGGGCGCCACCGGGCCGGTCCTGTCCAGGGTGACGGGGCGGCTCATGGCCCGCACGCGGGCGCGGACCTCCTCCTCATTGAAGGTCACAGCGGGCGGCGCGATGCGCTCCAGTGCGTTGCGGGCTCGGGTCAGAAGGCCGGTCTCGGCGCTGGTGGTGGCGTGCCGGTGGGTGGGCACCGGGTGCTGGAGCTGGTAGTGGATCTGGCCGTCCAGCGTCTGGGTCGCGCGTTCCAAGGTGCCGAAGGCCTCGATGACGCGGCGTTGGGTTTGCGCGGCCGCGACCGGGGTGAGCTCCTCGGGCAGGTTGCGAGGGGCCGGGGTGGGGAAGGCCAGGCGGCCGAGCGCGTCGTGTATGAGGTGCAGTTGGCTCTCCCGCGCGGCCAGGTAGCGAATCTGGGCGTGCAGCAGGTCTGGGCCGGCGAAGTAGTCGGCGGGATCGCCCGTGGTCGCGGCGAGCTGCGCGGCCAGGTCGTTGACGGCATCCTGCGCGGTGGCCGAGTGTTGCCGCCAGGCGACGGCCGGGCCGCTGGTGGCCAGGGCTCGGGCCGGGATGGGGAAAGAGTCGAGGAGTTGCTGCGCTTCCTCCTCGCGCCCCGAGTGCGCGTCGGCGGTGTAGGCGCGGACGGTCTCGCGGGCCTGGTCCAGGTGTGCGGCGCGCTGCGCGTCGAGGGCGGGAACGGTGGCGTTCAGCGGGGAGTCGTCGGTTCGCCGGTCGCGCAGGTAGTCGGTGATGTCCGGTTCGAGGACGGCCCGCAGCTGTTGGGCGGACGCATCGCGCAGGGCGATCTGGTCGAGCAGCCAGTCGGCCAGCTCGGTGAGCGCGGGGACGTCGGCGGACAGGGACTCCACGGTGTTCCAGTCCTCGATCAGCTCGGTGCGGGTGCGGTAGACGCGCTCCAGCCGGTCGAGCAGGTCGGCGGTCTTCTCTCCCTTGCTGACCACCAAGTCCGCGGTGGTCTGGTCCTGTTCGCCGGCCCGCTCCAGGCTCGCGCGGAGTACGGAGGGCGGCGGGTAGCTGGCCAGGGCGCGCATGTGGCAGGTCCAGGCGGCGGCCGCGGCGGTCCACCGGGGTTTGCGGTCCTGCTGCGCCTGGGCGCCTCGCCGGTAGAGCCAGCCGGCCAGCTGGTCGGTGAGCCGCGCTTCGCCGCCGGCCGGGTCGTGCATCAGTTGGGCGGCCAGTTCGCCGGGGGTGTGCTCACGCAATCCGCCGAGCCCGGCGGTGAGGATGGCCAAGTGCCGCACTCCGTCGTCCAGCTGGAGCCAGCGGCGCAGGGTCTCCTGCTGGCCGTGGGTGACCTCCTGCGGCGCAATACGCGTGAGGTCGGCGCCCGGGCGGGCGATCCCGGTCTCCCCCACCCGGGGGGCCTCGGTCTCGGCCCAGCCGGTCGGCTCGCTTCCCTCGGCTACCCACACCAGGGCGTACGCGTCCTGGCCCCGCTCGGCCAGCCAGGTGTGGAACTCGTTAGGGAGGGGGGTGTGCTGTTCGCTCATCGAGGGGACCTTCTGCTCGGCGGTGGGGCGCCGCGCGGCCCATGGACGGCGGCTGGCGGCAGCTTGCCCCCGCCAGGGCTGCCCTGCGGACACTGCGCCGGGCCCTTCCCGTCACACGGGACCTGGCACACGAGCATCATCGAAGATCTCCCGCCCAGCGGGATGCAGGAGGCGAAACCGGCTCGCGCGAGGGTCCGGCGCGGAAGCTCGGGGTGACACGACGCTTGCCCTGGTTGCCTTTCCCTATCGGGCAGGCAGCGCATGCCGTGGTGGGAGCCGTGTGGAGTTTCGACATCACCGAGGCGCGCATCTATCAAGTTCCGGCAGTCGATCCTCAAAACGGCGTCGGGTACTCCGGAACTACTACATACGCGCAGGGCCGCATTCCCTGGCATGCGGGAATCGCCCACATAAACGCAGCCGGGGCTGTCGCAGTGCGCCTGTATCTCGACCGGGCAGGGCTGCCCGGCGCGACAGGCGGGATGCCCGGCCGCCACAACCGCGAACATGCCGAGGTAGAACTCGCCGCCATGGGCTTCACGATGTACCACGGCCCGGTCCCGCCAGGTGTTCCTGGCGCCTCCTGGGAGGCGGTGATGCAGCAGGTCGATCACACCCTCCAGCAGCTCTGGCCGCAGGTCGAAGCAGTCGCGTCCCAGATACGGACATCCTCTGCCGTCTCAGGTGACCGCGTACGGTCGATCCTCGGGGACGCCGCCTCGGGGATCGACCTCGCTGAGCTGGCCGATGCCTCACGCCGGGTGCCGGAGCGCGCCATGTGCCCCGCTTGGGCCGACTTGGGTCTGGGCGCGTGAGTACGGGCATGGGCTGGGTGACGTCCACTCGATGAGCTAGGCCTCCTGGCGTTGGTAGGACTCCCGCTTTGCGGCCTTGCGTCGTTCTTGGCTTCCTCCGCCCCGTGAACGGGGCGGATCCCTTTTCAGGCCGCGTGCGGCTGAGTGGGTGGTTGACGCTTCTCGGCCTGCCCATCGGCTACGGCTCCACGCCCTGACACCGCCAGTCCGGCGGCGTGATCGATGTTCCTGGATGCGTTGGTGTCCGCGTTGCACTCGAAACCGCAGTCGGGGTTCTTGCACACGAAGCGTGCTTGGGTCTCCCGGCTGCCGAGGGTGATGAAGCCGCAGGCCGAGCAGCGGCGCGATGTGTTCGGTGCGGGCACCTTCGCCACGATGCCGCCTCGGTCGGCCATCTTGTATTCGAGGAGGGTGACCGTGCGGCCCCATGCTTCCCCGGCGATGCTGCGGTTGAGTCCTGCCTTCGGGCGGACGCGGGTACCAGGGGCTTCCACGGTGCCCTTGGCGGACTTGACCATGTTGGTGATGGTCAGGTCTTCCACTCCGGCCCGGGAGAACGTCTCGGCGATACCGGTGGTGGTCTTGTGCTGCCAGTCGACGGCCCGGCGCTTGGCTTTTGCGCGGAGCTGAGCGATCTGGTCATATGTGCGGGCGAGACGCCTGGAAATCTTCTCCCCCTTCTTGCGGGCATGGCGTTTGCGGGCGGACGCCTTCTCCAGGCGGCGCAGACGCTCGGTCTCGCCTGGCGTCAGCCAGTCCCCGTGTTCGCGGAACGTGCCGTCGGAGAGGGCGAGGGGCTTGGTGATGCCCCGGTCGATGCCGACCGTGGGGCCAGTGTGGGGCTCGGGGTCGGGTACCTCGATCTGGATGCGGAAGACGACGTGCCAGCCGTCGGCCTCCTTCACCAGCCGGGCGCCGGTGACCTTGTTCGACTTGTCAGCGCGCTTGCCCACGGGCAGGTCTTTGGTCCAGCGGAACAGCACGTGCCCGATCTTTGGTGCCCACATGCGGCCCCACCGGCGGCCCAGGCGCACGATCTGCAGGTCGCGCCCCTGGGGGATGTCGATGGCCATGCGGGATCGGAACCGGGCCTTGAAGTTCGGTTCGCCGGCCCGACCTTCCCAGCAGTTCACCCAGGCGCGGAAGTACGTCTTGAGGACCTGCTGAGCGGCCTGCGCGGGCAGAGCGCCAAGGAAGTCGAGGTCTTTGCGGGACTGCCGTATCGCGGCGTCGGCCGCCTCCAGGGTGCGCTTGTCCTTGGGGAGCATGGTCCACCAGGTGTGCAGGCAGTTCCACATGGTGCGGGCCGCGTGCCCCTGCTCGTCGGCCGCCGTGAGCTGAGAAGGGGTCAGGCACAGGCGTGCCTTGTGGCCGCGCTGACGCTTCAGTTTCCCCTCCGTCTCCACGTGTTAGCCGGAACAATCAGCAGCGTAGGTGTTGGGGTTGATGATGGCGACCTTCGCGTGCACGGCGGCAAAGGCGCGCGCGTGAGGTCCACGGAGCAGGACGGCATGCGACACGCCGCGGTGCTGCAACTGACCGAGGCCGGCCCGGCAGGGCGCGCTCACTGTGATGAGCAGGCTCTGTGAGCGGGATCCCACGCTCGCCCAGGCCACCGCGCATATCGTGCGGACGGCGATGTCCCAGTGGGAGGGCGAGGATTCCTCCGCTCACGCTGGAGGAGTCCGCGCGCCAGTTGCTGGTCCGCCTCGATGCGCCATTGGTGGACGATCCGTCCGCGTGTGCGGGTCCCAGGGGGGCCTGGGCACGCGGGTCCGGATACGGCAAACCGGTCAACTGGTGTGATGCAGCCGCTTGGCGGAGGGGGATCTCCGCGGTGGTCTGGTCATGTGCCCCGCTTGGGCCGACTTGGGTCTGGGCGCGTGAGTACGGGAATGGGGTGGGCGACGTCCCATTCGATGAGCTGGGCCTCCTGGCGTTGGTAGAACGCCCGTTTCGCGGCCTTGCGTCGTTCGTACGTTTCACGGCCGTGGATTCCGTAGACCTCGACGTAGGCGGGGTCGGTGTCGGTGAGGACGAAGTCGGGCAGGACGGCGTCCGCGGTGTCATAGCGCAGGGGCTTGATGAAAGCGCGGCGGCAGGAGGTGAGGGCATTGGCCATGACCACCTCGTATGAGGAGTCGGCGGGGATGTAGTTGCTGGAGGTGAGCATCGCGGCCAGGTCGACGGCGGTGAGGTATCCCTTGGGGCTGCGTTCGACGACGAACAGGGCCACGCGCGTGGCCCTGTGATCGGTGGCGGTCTTGGCGAAGGCGCGGGGGTAGGAGCGGGTGGCTCGTGTGTGGAGGGCGGCGCGGGCGTAGAGCGGGGTGCGCTGGTGGGCGAGGCGGTAGGCGACGCCGTAGGGGGTGGGATCCGCTTTTCTGATCTGGCCGAGTACCAGGGCGCGCCGTTCGGTGTCGCCGTGGTGTCCGAGGCGTTGTCGGAAGGCTTCCAGCGCGGCGTTGTTGGTGGCGGCCGCCGCATGGCTGAAGGGCGGTACGACGTAGAGGACTTCGCCCAGGCCTTGGCCGTTGACGGTCGCCTCGCGCAGTTGCTGGCGCAGCAGGGCGTGGCATTCCCGCCAGGTCCGGCGTTGGAACTGCGGGTGCCACGCGTTGAGCCGGGCCTCTTCCCACAGCCAGTGCAGCAGGCCGAGGAGGCCGACGGAGCGCCGGGTCCGTCCTTCGTCCTGGGGTTCGTCAAGCGCGGGATGGTGGGTTTCGGGGCTGGTCAGGCTGCGGGCGAGCGGGGTTCCGAGGCGAATGAACACGCCGTCGTCGGTCTCCCGGATGGCTTGGGTGCTGTAGCTGTCGCGGCCGGACAGGCCGGGTGCGAGCTTGTGGAAGGGGCAGCCGGTGTCGTGTTGGTCGCCCTCGCCGGGCCAGCCCGCGAGGTGGTAGCGGCCCGCGCGGGTGCAGCGGATGACCAGTCTCAGGGCGGGGTGGCGGCACAGGCACCGGGCGTGTCCGACCTCGGCTCTGGCGCGGGCGAACAGCGGGGCGGCCTCGGTTGCGTGCTCGCGCAGCCATGACAGCGGCGCGGTGCGGTGGGCCAGTTGGATGCGGGGGTGTCCGGGTGTGGTGGGTGCCATGCTTACCTCTCTCCAGCCTTGACAGGCTTCCCGCGACGTCGGCTGGTCTTCGTGTGCGGGGTGTGGTCTGGTGCTCAGGGGGTCGGCGGCCGGTAGCCGGGCCGGTTCGTCTCGGGCTGGGGCTGCTGGCGCAACGGTGAGGTGGGTGGCAGCAGGGCTGCGCGTTCGGTGGCGGTGCGTGTCCGCATCTGTTCCAGGCGGCGTGCGACGCGGGCGTGGGTGTACAGGTCGATGGCGTCGGTGAGGTGGTCCCATTCCTCGCCGTCCAGGCCCTGGGGGCGCGGGCCCAGGATGTCGGGGCCCGCGCGGTGGTGGCGGCGACGGTAGTCGCTGATGGCGGTCAGGACTTTGGTGTAGGCGTGCTGCTCGTCCTCGTCGTCTTCGCCGGGGGCGGTGATTTCCCCCATCCAGTCTTCGGGCAGGGGTTCGCCGGCGAGGGCGGCGGCCAGGGCGCGTCGTGCGAGGCGCGCGTCGAGCGCTCCGTGGGTGAGGGGGGCGACGCCGAGGGGGTCGCGTAGGGCCGGGTGGTCGGGCAGGGGGCCGGTGGGCGGCGGCGCGTCGAGGTGGCTGAGGGCCGTCTCGATCACGACCGAGGCGGGGGCGTCGGGCGGTGGGAGCTGTACCGGGCGGCGGCGTCCGGTCAGGGCGCGTACCCGGGCGTTAAGGTCGTCCCAGGCCGCCGCGTCGCCTGGGTCGGTGGGGCGCGGTCCCAGTCCGGGGGCGGTGGTGATGGCGTGGCGGGTGCGCCACAGTTCCACCAGAGCGGCTGTGGTGGCCCACGCGTGGCGGCGTCTGGGGGTGCTGGCGGGCGGTGGCGGGCCGAGCGGGCGGGCCCATGCGGGCGGGTCGGCGGCCAGGGTGTGGCCGCGGTCGGCCAGTGAGCGGGCCAGGATGCGGTGGCGTTCGGCGAGGTGGGTGACCCAGTGTTCGGGGGTGTCGGGGTGGACCAGGGCGTGGGAGTCGGCGACCCAGTCGGGTATCTGACCGCGGTAGTTGGGCCGGTGCGGGGCGTGGTCGGGCAGGCGGTCGCGCAGGCGCAGCTCGGCGTAGATCTTGTCGGAGACGGCGTCGGCGCGGGCCAGCGCGGCGCGCGCCGAGTGCTGGCGCTGGTGGGTGGCGGCGCGCCGGGTGTGAAGGGTGCGGCGGATCGCGGCCGGTGAGGTGGCGCCGGGGGCCGCGCTGCTGGTGGCTCGTTCGCGCTGGAAGTCCTCGCGTGCGCGGTCGCGCCAGTTCAGGGCGCGGCGCAGCTGGGCCTCGCCGGTGAGGTCGGCGATGAGGTGCCGGGCAGCTGCTGACAGCTGGGTTCTGCTGGCCTGGGCGTCGCGGATCTGGGTGCGCACGGTGGCCAGTTGGGCGGCGAGTTCGCGGCGGGTCAGGTCGCCCATCGGCCGCTGGTCCCAGGCGGGATGGGTGCGGCCGGCGCGGGTGGTGACGTCCGCGGGCAGGTGGGTGAAGGCGGCGTCGGCGGCCTTGAGTGCCTCGCGGGCGGTGGCGCGGTGGGAGGCGGCGAGCCGGGTCAGGGTGTGCAGTTGGGCGAGGGTGAGTGCGTCCAGGGGGCGGGGCCGATCATCCTGCTGGAGGTCGGCGGCGTCCTGCAGGCGTCCGCGAAGCCGCCAGGTCAGCACCGCCGAGGGGTCGTCCGCGTCGGCGAAGCCGCGCCTGGGCACGGTGTGGGACAGCAGGCGGGGCAGGTCGAACCCGGCCCGCTCGGCATCGTGGAGCGCGCGGATCAGGGCCGGGTAGGCGTCGGCGGCCATGAACATCGCGGCCCGGCCGGGGCCGAGGGTGTGCTCGAGCAGGCCGGTCAGCCGGGCGGTGGTGGCGCGCTCGGCGACGTCGGCGAACTCGGCGGACAACTGGCCCGGGGCGCTGATTTCCTGCTGCAGCGCGGCGATCGACTCGGTCGCCGACAGCTGGGCGCGCCGCCTCGCGGCAATCTGGGCGAGGACGTCGTCCAGGTGGTCGCCGTCCTCGAGTCCGACGTAGAGGCGGTTGGTGCGCGCCCCGCGGGTCAGCTGGACGTAGACGCCTTCGCGGTTGGAGCGTGCGGAGGCCAGCGCGTGCGAGGTGTCGACCGACATGCCCTGGGAGCGGTGGATGGTGGAGGCGTAGCCGAGCTCGCATTGGGTGGCCGCGTAGTGGGCGGGCAGGCGGATGCGGCCGCGGTGCTGGGTGTGGCGGACCACCACGTCCCCGCCGGGCAGGATCTTCTGAACGGTCCAGGTGTCGCCGTTCTTCACGAAGTCCCGCCCGCCGCGCACGGTCATGCGGCGGCGGTTGAGACGGGTGACGATGACGTCGCCGAGGTGTGCGTGTTGCCCGGCGCGCAGGGCGGCGGCCTGGCTGGTCTCCACGGTGCCGGTCTCGATGTGCCAGACCTGGGCGCGCCGGTTGAGGTCGGTCACGGTCGCGGTGTCGGCGGCCGTCATCAGCGAGGTGAGCCCCTTGTTCAGGTCCTTGGCCCAGGCGGCGAAGACCATGTCGCACATCGCCTCGTGGTTTCCGGCGACGATCCGGCCCTTGTCCCGGTACCAGGTGAATGCGTTGCGGTGGTCCTCGCCGTCGCGCAGGACGAGGGAGGCATCCGCCTCCCCGGGCACGCGGAAGCGGTGCAGCTGGTCGAGTTCGACGGCGCCGCCCGCCCGGGAGATGAGCCGCAGGGCTCCCCCGGCCTCGACGGCGGCGAGCTGGTGGGGGTCGCCGAGCAGGCGCACCACCGCGCCGGCGGCCGCGGCGTCGGCGAGGATCTCATCGAGCAGGAGGGTGCCGGCCATGCCCGCCTCGTCGATGAGGACGATGTCGCCGCGGCGCAGCTGGAAGTTCTTGCCGACCTGTTTTCCTGCGGCGGCCCGGCCGCGCTGGTGCAGCCAGGAGTGCAGGGTGTGGGCACTGCGCTGGAGGTCGCCGCCGAGGACTTTCGCCGCGCGGGAGGACGGCGCGAGCGGGATCAGCCGTCCGCCGGCCGCGTCCACGGCCCGGGCCACCAGCCGCATCGCCGTCGTCTTGCCGGAGCCCGCAGGGCCAAGGCCTGCCAGCAGCAGCTTCTCCGACAGCACGAAAGACGAGGCCAGCGTCCGCTGTCCGGCGTCCATCGGGCCGCGGTCCAGGGCCGCGACGCGGGCGAAGGTGCCCCGCCCCACCGGCGGGATCACGCTTCGGCGGCACCCGGCCAGGAGCCGGTCCTCGGCCGCCAGCAGGGAGTGCGTGGTGTAGGTCTGCGAGCCGATGGGCCGGTAGAGCGATGTGCCGTCCGCGCGCTGCAGCTCGGGGTGCGGGGGGTTGATCTCGGGCGGGGTGATGTCCAGGCAGTCGCCGTGGGCGAGCACGCGGTCGGTGATTGCCTCGGCCGCTTGGGGTTCGGCGGTGGCCCCGGCCAGGGTCCGCATCAGGTAGCGGCGCGCTTCGGCCAGGACGTGACGGCGGCGGAATGTCGTACGGCGCTCGGTGACCGCCGCCAGAACCTTCTCGGCCGCCGCGGCGAGGTCGAGCCCGGCGGGAGCGGGCCGAGCTCGGGCGGCGGCTTGGGCGGTGGCGAGCAGCTGGTCGACGGTCGTGCGGTCGGTGACCGCGATCGCCCGGCGCCGCCAGTCGGCGAGCAGTTCGTCCAGGGAGCGGGCCTGGCGCTTGGGCGGGCGGGTCCGCACGGTTGCCTGCCACCGCAGCCGGGTGCGGGCCGGCTGCGGTGGCTGGCGGCCGTGGCGGTGCCGGTAGCTGTCGAACAGGTCGTCCGCCATCGTGCGCACGGCGTGGGATCGCTGGGCGAACGCGGCGCGCAGACGCCGGTCGATGCCGACGATCTGCATCACCGGACGCTGGCCTGGGGTGACCTCGACCTCTTCGGTGGCAAGGTCCAGGCGGGAGCAGACGAGTTCCAGGGAGCGCTGGTTGAACAGCTCGCTGGCGACCACGACGTCGCGCAGCAGGAGCCGGGAGTCCAGGTTGCGCCAGCGGCCGTCCGGTCCCTTCACGCGCGGGGATATGACCGCGTGCTCGTGCACCATGGGGTCGCCGGCGCGGGATTCGTAGTGGAGGTAGACGGTGGCCAGCAGGCCCGGCTCGGCCCGCTGCTGGGCCACGCCGCCCGGGCCGGTGCGGACCGCGAGCGCGTGGTGCTCCAGCCATTCCAGGGTCTCCGAGCGGGCCTGGGCCAGGACCTCGAGGACGGTCCGCCGCACCTCGGGGCCGCCGAGTGCGAACAGCAGCGACAGTTCCTCGGAGGAGAAGGTGAGGTCGTAGCCGGTCACGGCGCGGCGCTGCGGTCCGGTCCGTGCGGCCAGGAACCGGCCGAGCTCGGCGCCGTCGGTCGGGGCCCGGTGGTATTCGGCCTCGAAGGCGTGCGCTGCGGTCTTCATCCGCACGCTCTTCGTCTCGGCCTTCGTCAGCGGGCGGCACAGCTGCTCTTGGACGTGTTCGAGAACCTGCTCGATCTCCTTGGCGAGCGGGGAGAGCTCGGCCAGCCGCGGTACGGCCGGCCCGAGCTTGGCGGCCTTCATGGCCCGTTTGAACGAGGCCCCTTCGCTCAGTTCGCGGGCCGTGATCGCCTCGGCGTCGGGGTGCATGCCCAGCCCGAACAGGGCCCGCATCTGCGTATCGCTCACGATGCCCGACAGGCCCAGAGCGCGGGCGGCCTGCCCGTGCCATACGCCGGGCGGCACTCCCGGCACGCTGGAGGACACCGTCAGCGCACCGCCCTGGGCACCGTCGCCCAGGGCGATGTTGCGCCGGTAGTAGCGCTCCCGCCCCGCGGTGAACGCCTTCGCTGTCATCCCCACGACGCCAGAAGATCACCGCGTAACAGGTCGGTGCGGACACCGACCGGCTTCGGACCCCGAACCTCCCAGGGCCCGAAAAACAACCTTCGAACGCGTCCCGCCAGGAGGGAAATCCGCCCTCGAGACCGGTAGCGCGTCAAAAGTGCCAGAGGTGTACAGCGACCGACCTGCCACCGACCGGCGGCCACACACCCACACCCACACCGGCCCTCACCACAGACCCAGCACCCCATGGCATCCACACACCACCGACACCCACCGACACCCCGATCACCTGGCACCGACCCCTCACCCCGGCCAGTCCCCGCGCCGGGGCTCCTCCCCCGCCCGGTTCGCGCGTCGTCCCGTGAGCGGGACCGGGCGCAGCGACGGGTGTGCTACGGCCTGGGATGCGGACGGCTCGCGCCGGTTGGCGGGGGTGCGGGCGGCTGAGACTGGCGCGAGGTGGCCCGCGACGGGTGGGCCTGGACGGCCGGGAGGTGGCTGTGGTGGCGGGAAGCCGGACCAAGGGCAAGGGGAAGAACAGCGAGATGCTGGCGCGGCGGAAGGCGGCGTTGGAGCGTGCCGCGTTGCGGGTGGCTGAGCAGCGGCGGGCGGCGGAGGAGGCGGAGGCTCAGCGGCTGCGTCAGGAGGCGGCGTTCGATGAGCTGGTGGCTGACTTCGAGCTGGCGGTGGAGGACGAGAGGTCGGTGGCCGCCGGGGTGGAGGAGGAGGTGCGTCGGGTGCGTGAGCGTGGTCAGGTGCGGATCGATGAGGCGCGGGTGGCGGCGGCGCGGGTGGTGCTGGCGATGGGTGAGGCTGGGGAGACGGTGGCGGGGTGTGGGCGGCGGTTGGGTGTGGGGGTGGAGCGGGTCAAGGAGTTGCGGCGGCTGGGGCGTGAGGATCTGGCCGGGGAGGGTG
>NZ_RIBZ01000872.1:0-29258 GCF_003721215.1 Streptomyces botrytidirepellens | reverse complement strand
CCGGCGGCCGGATCGCCCTGCTGGCCGAGCGGGCGGCGGACGGCGACCGCCGGGTGCGGCACGCGCTGGGCGGCGCGGGCGAGGCGCTCGGTATCGCGCTGGCCGGTGCCGTGAACCTCCTCGACCCGCGCACGGTGGTGCTCGGGGGCGCGCTCACCCCGCTGGCGCCCTGGCTGCTGCCCGCCCTGGAGCGGGAACTGGCGCTGCGGGTCGCGGACCCGGCGCGCTCCGGTCAGGGCACGGTGACGGTCTCGCGGCTGGGCTCCGACGGTCCGCTGCTCGGCGCGGCGCACTCCGTGGTGCAGGCCGTCCTCGACGATCCGGCGGGGCTCAGGGAGGCGGCCGCGGTCACAGGAAGCGGTGCATGATGTGCAGCCCGACGTAACCCTCCGCCGGATGGTGGAACGCCTTGGGCACGGTGCCCACGATCTCGAAGCCGAGTGAGCGCCACAGCGCGACCGCCCGGGTGTTGGCCTCCACCACGGCGTTGAACTGCATCGCCTGGTAGCCCTCGGCGCGCGCCCATTCCAGGACGTGTTCGCCGAGCGCGCGGCCGACGCCCCGCCCGCCGCTCTCGGGCGCCACCATGAAACTGGCACCGGCCACGTGCGCGCCGGGCCCCATCTGATTGGGGTTCATCTTGGCCGAGCCGAGCACCGTGCCGTCGGCGTCGGTGGCGACGACAGTTCGGCCCGGGGGCTTCAGCATCCAGAGGTCACGGGCCCGGCCCTCGTCCAGGTCACGGGGGTAGGTGTACGTCTCGCCCGCGGCAACGATGCGGTGCAGGAAGGGCCAGATCGCGGGCCAGTCCTCGGGGGTGGCGGTCCTGATGAGCATGGCGGTCAGCATGGCGGAACGGACCGGCGTCCCGCGAACCGATTTCCGCGAGTCCGCCGGGCCCGCCCGCCGGGATCCCCGTGCCGCATCAGTGAGCGTGCCGCGTCAGCGAGCGTGCCCGCTTCAGGCCGCGTCAGTGAGCGCCGCGCAGAAAGTCCTCCAGCCCCGCCAGGTCATCGGTGTTCAGGTAGTCGACGCGCGCGGCCAGCAGCTCGCGCCACACGGCCTCGCGCGCCGGGCCCGCGAGGTCGGGCGTGGCCCAGAAGCGCACCTTCTGCCGGGCCGCGCGGGCGGCGACGGTGATCTGGTACAGCTTCTCGCGCTCCTCCTGCGGCATCGGGCCGACGCCCTGCCAGGTGAAGGTCTTCGTCCAGTCGGCGCTGATGAGCGGGATGAAGGAAGCGGGCACGCCGGTGCCCATGTCCTCCAGCCGTCCGTCGTAGAAGGCGTGGCGCACCTTCTCGGCCTCCATGGGGGCCCGGGCTCCGCGGTCGCCCGATATGACGGCGGTCACCGCGCCGCGCCGCACCCCGCCGCCGACCCCACCGTAGGCGGTGCTGAACATCCGGCTGTAGCGGCGCAGCCGCTTGGCGAGTTCGAGGTAGGTGGCCTCGCCGGGGGTCTTGATGTCGATCAGCAGTTGCAGCGACAGGTCGTAGCCGCGGTAGACCCGGCCGCGGTTCGCCGTGACGCGCTGGAACAGCGGGTCGAGGTAGAGGGACTCCAGGGTGCGGGTGGGGTCGAGGTCGGTCGCGTCGTGGGCGACCAGCAACTGGTCGCCCACCAGCCAGATGTCGGCCTCGACGCTGCCGAAGCCGTGGGACAGGGCGTCGATGAGCGGGCGCGGGTGCTCGTAGTCGTTGTGCGCATGGGCTCTGGCCAGCGGCGGCTTGGGCCTGGGGCCGGTTGAGTCCGCGAACGCCGGGGCGGCGGTGCCGCCCGCGAGTGCGGCTCCGAGGGTGACGACAAAGGCGCGGCGTGTACGGCGGACCATGGGGGCCTCCCGGCTCTCGTCCCGGCGTGGTGCCGGATGTACGCGTCGGACGCCAGTGAGTATCGGGGGGCCGCGGTCCCCGTGGGCAGGGGCGTGCGAAGAGTTCCGCAGGTGGTCCCCGGCCATTTCCACGCCGTTCCCGCGGCCCCGGCGGCGGGCGGCGAAGTCCGGTGGCGACGGGATCGGCTGACGGAAAGGCGGCGCAGAGCCATGACGGGACGTGGACGCGGAACGCGGGTGCGGGTGGCGGCGGTGGTCCTGGCCTGGGCCGCGCTGGTCGGCACGGACGCGGCCGGGGCGGCACCGGCGCACGCCGACGCCCGCGCGCCGCGGTTTGGCTCGAGCGCGGTCATCGCGCCGGGCGTCGAATACCGGACGTTCACCGTGGCCGCTTCGCACGGCACGGCATACGGCCATCTACTCTCGGTGGATCTGCGTGAACCGGGCATCTCGCTCGATCTGTTGACCGCGGGTGCGGTCGCCGCCCGCAAGCCGGTCTCCGCCATGGCCGACGAGCGAGGCGCGGTCGCCGCCGTGAACGGCGACTTCTTCAACATCTCCGAGACCCAGCACCCCGGAGTGCCGGCCACGGGCGCCCCGGTCGGCCCCGCGGTGGCGGGCGGGGCGGCGCTCAAGTCGGCGGTGCCCAATGGTCAGCGCTTCGGCCCGGTGCTGCCGTCCGGCACCACCACGGAGGACGTGGTCGGCCTGGGCGCGGACCATGTGGCCCGGCTCGGCCGGCTGACGCTGCGGGGCACCGTGGAGGCCCGGCAGGGCACGCTGCCGCTGCGCGGGGTCAACCAGTACGCGGTGGCGGAGGGCGGCGTCGGCGCGTACACCTCCGACTGGGGGACGGCCTCCCGTGCCCGCGCCGTCTGCGGGACGGACACCGACCGGGCGGCGCCCTGCGGCCAGGAGACCTACGAGGTGACGGTGCGCCGGGGCGTGGTCACCCGGGTGGCGGCCGCACCGGGCGAGGGCGCGATCGCACCGGACACCGTCGTCCTGGTGGGGCGCGAGGCGGGCGCGCGGGACCTGCGCGCGCTGCGGGTCGGCGACCCGGTGCGCCTCGGATACCGGCTGGAGGGCGCGCAGCGGGCGCCGTTCACCTTCGCGGTCGGCGGCTTTCCGATCGTCCGGGACGACCGCCCGCTCGCCGGGCTGGACACGGTCGACGCGGCCGTACGCACCTCCGCGGGCATCGCCGACGGCGGGCACCGGCTCTATCTGCTGGCCCTGGACGGCGGACCGGACTACCGCAAGGGCCTGACCATCGGTGAACTCGCGGACCTCATGCTCGACACCGGCGCCGAGGACGCGGTCGATCTGGACGGCGGCGGCTCGTCCACGCTCGTCGCGCGCGAGCCGGACGGCGCACGGACGACGGTGCGCAACCACCCCTCGGGCGGTGCCGAGCGGCCGGTCCCGAATGGGATCGGAGTATTCACCCGGCACTAATTCCGCAAACCCCTGGTGAGGCACTCTTTCGAGTGAATGCACGGCCCAAAATCCGCTGATAGCTTGGCAGTTGCTCGAGCGGAATATCTCTTCAAGGCCGTACAGGATGGGTGAGCATTCACGATGACGACGTCCGTTGAATCAGGTTCCGGTATCGGCAATCCGCAGCCGCCCACGAGTCTGGGCACGGAGGCGGCACGGAATCTGGCGACGACGACAAAGTCTGTGCCGCAGATGCAGGGCATCACCTCGCGGTGGCTGCTGCGCATGCTGCCGTGGGTGCAGGTTCCGGGTGGTTCGTACCGGGTGAACCGCCGGGCGTCGCACACGCTCGGTGACGGGCGGGTGGAGTTCACCACCACCGGGTCGACGGTGCGGGTCATCCCCGTCGAGCTGCGCGAGCTGCCGCTGTTGCGGGCCTTCGAGGACACCGAGGTGCTGGAAGCGCTGGCGGACCGCTTCACCCAGCGCGAGTTCGCCCCCGGGGAGCTTCTGCTGGAGGCCGGGCACCCGGCGGACGAGCTGGTCCTGCTCGCCCACGGCAAGGTCGACAAGCTGACCGAGGGGGCGTTCGACGAGCCCTCGGTGGTCGGCTCGGCCGCCGGCGGTGACCACTTCGGCGAGCGGGAGCTGGCCGCCGCCGAGCCCGGCACCTGGGGCATCACGGCCAAGGCGGTCACCTCCTGCACGGCGCTCACCCTCTCCCGCCAGGAGTTCGAAGAGCAGCTGGACCGGTCCCGGGAGCTGCGGGCGCACGTGGAGGCGGTGCGCTCGGCGCCGGTGGCCCCGCAGAACGAGCACGGTGAGGCGTCCATCGACCTGGCCTCGGGACACACGGGCGAGCCGGTCCTGCCCGGGGTGTTCGCGGAGTACGAGCTGAAGCCCCGCGAGTACGAGCTGAGCGTCGCCCAGACGATCCTGCGCGTCCACACCCGCGTCGCCGACCTCTACAACGAACCGATGAACCAGGTCGAGCAGCAGCTCCGGCTGACCATCGAGGCCCTGCGCGAGCGCCAGGAACACGAGCTGGTCAACAACCCGGACATCGGCCTGCTGCACAACGCCGACCTCTCCCAGCGCATCCACACCCGCAGCGGCCCGCCCACCCCCGACGACCTCGACGCGCTGCTGGCCACCGTCTGGAAGGACCCAGCGCTGATCCTGGCCCATCCGCGGGCCATCGCGGCGATCGGCCGGGAGTTCAACAGCCGGGGCATCGTCCCGCAGCACGCGGAGGTGAACGGGCACGCGGTGCCCGCCTGGCGCGGGGTGCCCATCTTCCCGTGCAACAAGATTCCGGTGAGCCGCAGCGGCGTCAGCTCGATCCTCGCGCTGCGCACCGGCGAGGAGAACCAGGGCGTGATCGGCCTCCACCGGACCGGAATTCCGGATGAATACCAGCCGAGCCTTTCCGTTCGTTTCATGGGAATCAACGACCAGGCCGTCATGTCGTACCTCGTCAGCGCCTACTATTCCGCGGCCGTCCTCGTCCCGGACGCGCTCGGAATCCTGGAGAACGTGGAAATCGGACTCTGATGGTCCGGCGGCCGCGCCCTCGGCCGCCCGGATGACCTTCCCGTAACGCCCCCTCTACCGAAATGGGTGATGAACACAGATGACCACCTCCGTGGAGTCCGGTGAGCAGCCGCTGAGTCTGGGTACGGCCGCCGCCCGGAACCTGGCGACCACGACCAAGTCCGTGCCGCAGATGCAGGCCATCTCCTCCCGGTGGCTGCTGCGCGTGCTGCCCTGGGTCCAGGTGTCGGCCGGTACGTACCGGGTGAACCGGCGGCTCAGCTACACGGTCGGGGACGGACGGATCGAGTTCATCAGCACCGGTTCCGAGGTGCGGGTGATTCCGCCGGAGCTGGGTGAGCTGCCGACGCTGCGCGGTTTCGGCGACACCGCGGTGCTGGAGGCGCTGGCGGACGGCTGCGTACAGCGGGAATACGCGCCGGGCGACGTGCTGGTCGAGGCGGGGCGCCCGGCCGATCAGGTGTACCTCATCGCCCACGGCAAGGTCCGGCAGATCGCGCCCGGGGCGTACGACGAGGGCACGGCGCTGGGGCTGCTGGCCGACGGGGAGTACTTCGGCGACTCGGTGCTCACCGGGCCGGAGCGCACCTGGGAGTTCACCGCGCGGGCCGTCACCCGGACCACGGTGCTCACCCTCCCCCGCCGGGTCTTCCAGGAGGCCGCCGACCGGTCCGGGGCGCTGCGCAGCCATCTCCAGGAGGCGTCCGGGCGGAGCGCACCCGCGCAGAACCGGAAGGGGGAGGCCGATATCGCGGTCACCTCCGGCCATACAGGGGAGCCGACGCTGCCGGGGACGTTCGCGGAGTACGAGCTGAAGCCGCGTGAGTACGAGCTGAGCGTGGCCCAGACGATCCTGCGCGTCCACACCCGCGTCGCCGACCTCTACAACGAACCGATGAACCAGGTCGAGGAACAGCTCAAGCTGACCATCCAGGCGCTGCGCGAGCGTCAGGAGCACGAACTGATCAACAACCGGGAGTTCGGTCTGCTGCACAACGCCGACCTCTCCCAGCGCATCCACACCCGGAGCGGCCCGCCCACCCCGGACGATCTGGACGAGCTGCTGGCCCGCCGCCGCAAGACGCAGTATCTGCTGGCACATCCGCGCACCATCGCCGCCTTCGGCCGCGAGTGCAGCAGCCGGGGGCTGTATCCGCAGGGCGCCGAGGTGGCAGGGGTCGCGGTGCGCGCCTGGCGCGGGGTGCCGCTGCTGCCCTGCAACAAGATCCCGGTGAGCGAGTCCGGCACCAGCTCGATCCTCGCGATGCGTACCGGGGAGGAGAGCCAGGGCGTGATCGGCCTGCATCAGACGGGCATTCCGGATGAGTACGAGCCCAGCCTGAACGTGCGGTTCATGGGCATCAACGAGCAGGCGATCACGTCGTATCTGGTGAGCGCCTACTACTCGGCCGCGATTCTGGTGCCCGACGCCCTGGGTGTGCTGGAGGACGTCGAGATCGGCCGCTGAGCGTGACCGCACCGCGGCCGCGGGCGCCGGTCAGGGGCGGACGCTGCTGACCACGTCCGCGGTCGCGGACAGGCCCTCGGAGATGGTCGGCGCGATGCTGCTGCTCGCCAGGTAGAAGCCCAGCGTGACGCAGACCAGGGCATGCGAGACGCGCAGCCCGCCGCTGCGCAGGAAGACCACCGCGAGGATCAGCAGGAGCAGGACCACGGAAATCGAAATGGCCATGGGGAGCCTCCTGGGCCGCTTCAGGGGATCGGGATCCGGCCGTCAGTGTGGCCCAGAATCGCCCTGAATCCCCCCGAAGCGGGTACTCCACACGAGTGCCGATCTCCCGTTCGACCTCCAAGTGACCGCGGCGCCCGGTGAATCAGCCTGGCAGCGGGGCGGATTCACCGGGCGTCAGCCCGCGGGGCCGGTCAGCCCGCGGGGGCAGTCAGCCCGTGGGGGTGGGGAGGTCCACCAGGTCGGCGAGCGCCTGGCGGTGGCGGCCCGGGGTGCCGAGCAGGATCTCGGCGCTCTTGGCCCGCTTGAGGTAGAGGTGCGCCGGGTGCTCCCAGGTCATGCCGATGCCGCCGTGCAGCTGTACGCACTCCTCCGCCGCGTGCACCGCCACCTGCCCGCAGTACGCCTGCGCCACGGCCACCGCGACCGGGACGTCCGGGCTGTCGGCGGCCAGTGCGTCGGCGGCGTGCCGGGCGGTGGCGCGGGCCGAGACCAACTCCAGGTAGAGCGCCGCCATCCGGTGCTTGAGGGCCTGGAACGACCCGACGGGGCGGCCGAACTGATGGCGCTCCTTGGTGTGGCGGACGGTCTCGGTCAGACACCATTCGGCCACGCCCAGCTGCTCGGAGGCGAGCAGTCCGGCGCCGGTGAGCAGCGCCCGTACGACGGCGGCTCGCGCGCGGTCGGCGTCGGCCAGCCGACGCGCGGGGGCGCCGGTGAGGGTCACCGCGGCGAGGGGCCGGGTGAGGTCGAGCGAGGTGAGGGGCTCCACGGAGACGCTGGCTTCCGTGGTCTCCACGGCGTACAGGCCGTATCCGTCCGGCCCGTCGGCGGGGACGAGCAGCACATCGGCGCCCGCCGCGCCCGCGACATGGGTGATCCGGCCGCTGAGCGTCCCGTCGCCGTCCACCCGTACGGTCGCGGCCGGGGCGGTGGCGCCGGGCGTGGTGGCCGCCGGAACGGCCAGCGCGCCGATGGTGCGGCCTTCGGCGAGGGCCCCGAGCAGCCGCGCCACGGCGGCCTCACCGGTGTCGCAGCCCAGCACGGCGCCGACCGCGACGACGGCGCTGGTGAGGTACGGCACGGGGGCGACGGCCCGGCCCAGTTCCTCCATCACGACCGCCGCCTCGCGCGCGGTGGCGCCCTGTCCGCCGAGCTTGTCGGGCACGAGCAGCCCCGCCGTGCCCATCTCGGTGCCCAGGGAGCGCCACAGTGCGGGATCGTGCGCCCGGCCGCTCTCGGCCTCGGAGAGCACGGCGGCGGGCGGGCAGCGGTCGGTGAGCAGCGACCGCACGGCGGCGCGCAGATCGTCCTCGGCCTCGGTGTAGAGCAGGTCCGGGGTGCTCATCGGGGCAGATCCTTCCACGGGACGTCCTTGTCGGTCCGCGGCTCGGGCGGCAGGCCCAGGACGCGTTCGGCGATGATGTTGAGCAGGACCTCGGAGGTGCCGCCCTCGATGGAGTTGCCCTTGGCACGCAGATAGCGGTACCCGGCCTCGCGTCCGGTGAAGTCGACCAGTTCGGGGCGGCGCAGCGTCCAGTCGTCGTAGAGCAGGCCCTCCTCCCCCAGCAGTTCGACCTCCAGGGCGCTGATCTCCTGGTTGAGCCGGGCGAAGGCGAGCTTCATGGCCGAGCCCTCGGGTCCGGGCTGTCCGACGGCGAGCTGCTGGCCCAGCCGCTCGCCCGCGAGCCGGGCGGCCTCGGCGTCCACCCACAGCCGCAGCAGCCGCTGGTGCAGATCGTGGGTGCGCAGTTCGGGGCGGTCGCGCCAGGTCTCGGAGACCAGGCCGATCATGCCGCCCTCGCGGGGGACGCGGCCGCCGCCGATGGCGACGCGCTCGTTCATCAGGGTGGTCTGGGCGACCCGCCAGCCCTCGCCGATCTCGCCGAGGCGGCGGCTGTCGGGGATGCGTACGCCGGTCAGGAAGACCTCGTTGAACTCGGCCTCGCCGGTGATCTGGCGCAGCGGCCGGACCTCGACGCCGGGGTCGGTCATGTCGCAGACGAAGTACGTGATGCCGCGGTGCTTGGGCAGGTCGGGGTCGGTGCGGGCGATGAGGATGGCCCAGCGGGCGAGGTGGGCGCTGGACGTCCAGACCTTCTGGCCGTCGACCACCCAGTCGTCGCCGTCGCGCACCGCCCGGGTGGCGAGCGCGGCGAGGTCGGAGCCCGCGCCGGGCTCGCTGAACAGCTGGCACCACACCTCCTCGCCGGTCCACAGCGGGCGCAGCAACCGCTGCCGCTGCTCCTCGGAGCCGAAGCCGAGGATGGTGGGCGCGGCCATGCCGAGGCCGATGCCGATGCGGCGCGGGTCGTTGTCCGGTGCGCCGGCGGCCTCGAGTTCGGCGTCCACGACGGCCTGGAGCGAGCGGGGGGCGTCCAGGCCGCCCAGCCCCACCGGGTAGTGCACCCAGGCGAGTCCGGCGTCGAAGCGGGCGCGCAGGAAGTCCAGGCGGTCGGTGGTGGCCGGGGGGTGGGCGTCGAGGAGCGCGCGGGTGCGGCGGCGCAGTCCGTCGGCGTCCACGGCGGCGGTGTCCCGGTCGGTCTCGGGGGTGCTCATCGGGCGCCTCCCTCGGGCTGTCCGGGGACGACCACGACGCGGCCGGTGGTCACGCCGTCGGCGACACGCTGGACGGCGTCCGCGGCCCCGCTCATCGGCACCCGCTCGCTGACCAGCGGTTTCACGGTGCCCTGGGCGGCGAGCTTGGTCAGCTCGTCGTGGCAGGCGCGGATCGCGGCGGGGTCGTAGGTGTTGTACAGGCCCCAGTGGAGGCCGAGGATGGCGTAGTTCTTGACCAGGGCGTGGTTGAGGGCGGCCTGCGGGACGACACCGCTGGCGAAGCCGACCACCACGATCCGGCCCTCGAACGCGATGCACTTGACGGACTGGGCGAAGGCGTCGCCGCCGACCGGGTCGTAGACGACTTCGGCGCCGCGTCCGCCGGTGGCCTCCTTGACCGCGGCCACGATGTCGTCGCCGCGCCGGTCGAGCACCACGTCGCAGCCCAGTTCGCGGGCGACCCGGGCCTTGTCCTCGCCGCCGACGACACCGATCACCCGCGCCCCGGCCGCCTTGCCGAGCTGGACGGCGGCGCTGCCGACGCCGCCCGCGGCGGCGTGCACCAGCAGCGTGTCCCCGGCCCGCAGCCCGGCCCGGCGGTGCAGGCCGAACCAGCCCGTCTGATAGCCGATGTGCAGGGCCGCGGCCTGGGCGTCGTCCAGGGCGTCGGGCGCCGGCAGCACGGTGGCCGCGTCGACGGTCACGTACTCGGCGAAGCCGCCCGCGGGGAGCGTGGGGGTGGCCAGGACGCGCGCGCCCACCTCGCCCTGCGCCCCCTCGCCGAGGGCGACGATCTCGCCGCACAGCTCGACGCCCGGGGTGAACGGCATGGGCGGCCGCACCTGGTAGTGGCCGCGGCACAGCAGGGCGTCCGGGAAGTTGACGTTGACGGCCCGGACCCGCAGGAGCAGTTCCCCGGGCCCGGCCACCGGATCGAGCACGTCGTCGAGGCGCATCACCTCACGCGGCTCGCCATTGTCGTGCACTCGCCATGCCTGCATCCGGTGGCCTCCAGAAGCTTTCGATAGGGGCGCGAAACGCGTCGGGGCGCACATACTAACCAGTCGGTACGAGCAGGGGAACCGGCTCGTGCAGGGGCTTCAGCCATCCTGCCTTCCCGTCCGGCGCGCGGTGAACTCTTGTGCAACTCTGGAGGCACCCTTGAGCCCGGAACCTCGACGGACAAGAGTAGGCGGCGACATATCGGTTCCTATCGCAGCGATCCGACGGCCGGAACGGGACGGGAGATGACGACTGTGCCCGACAGCAAGGCGATCGACGAGGCCGAGATGGAGGCCAGACTCCACGGCATCTGTTTCAAGACCGGTCCTCCGCGACGCATCGGCGTCGAGCTCGAATGGCTCATGTACGACCCGCACGACCCCGCACAACCCGTCGAGGCGGCCCGGCTGGAAGCCGCGGTCACCGCCCTGCGCGAACTGCCGCTCGCGTCCGCGCTCACCTTCGAACCCGGCGGCCAGCTGGAGCTCAGCTCCCTCCCGGCCGACTCCCTCACCGCCTGCGTGGAGTCCGCCGCCGCCGATCTGGTCCTCGTCCGCGCACTCCTCGCCGAGCTGGGCCTCGGCATCGCCGGTCATGGACACGACCCCTGGCGCCCACCGCGCAGGATCCTCACCACACCCCGCTACGACTCCATGGAGACCTATTTCGACCGCCGGGGACCGGCCGGGCGCTCCATGATGTGCAACACCGCCTCCGTACAGGTCTGCGTGGACGCCGGGCAGGAGGAGCCCGGTCCGCTGGGCCTCGGGCGGCGCTGGCGGCTGGCCCATCTGCTGGGCGCCGTACTGACCGCCGCGTTCGCCAACTCCCCGCTGCGCGAGGGCCGCCCGACCGGCTTCCGCTCGACCCGGCAGACGCTGTGGGCGGCGATGGACCCCGGGCGCACGCTGGCCCCGCCCGACGACAAGGATCCGCGCGCCGCCTGGGCCGGGTACGTGCTGGACGCGCCCGTGATGGCCATCCGGGACGACGGCACGCGCTGGGCGGTGCCGGACGGACTCACCTTCCGGCAGTGGGCCCGCACCGGACTGCCGAGGCCGCCCACCCAGGACGACCTCGACTTCCACGTCTCGACCCTCTTTCCGCCCATCCGCCCGCGCGGCCACCTCGAACTGCGCATGATCGACGCGCAGAGCGGCGACGACGGGTGGATCGTGCCCCTCGCCGTGACCGTGGCGCTCTTCGACGACCCCGAGGCCGCGGAGACCGTCTACCGCGTGGTGAAACCGCTCGCCGAGACGGCGGGCGCCCGGCCCGCGCCCTGCAATCCGCTGTGGATGACGGCGGCCCGTGACGCCCTGACCGACCCCGAGCTGCGCAACACCGCCGTGGCCTGCTTCGCCACGGCACTGGAGGCGCTGCCCAGGATCGGGGCCTCCCCCGCCGTCGTGTCCGCCGTCGCCGACTTCGCGGACCGCTATGTCGCCCGCGGCCGATGTCCGGCCGACGATCTGCTCGCCCCCCTTCCCGGGAAGGAGGAACGGTCATGACCGCTTCCGGCCCCGCACTCGACCCCGAGGCGCTGCGCCAGCGCGCCGAAACGGTTCTGCGCACCGCGCGCGACCGTACGCACACCCTCACCACTTGCGTGGACGAGAACGACCTCACCGCCCAGCACTCCCCCCTGATGTCACCGCTGGTCTGGGACCTGGCGCACATCGGTAACCAGGAGGAGCAGTGGCTGCTGCGCGCCGTCGGCGGACAGGACGCCCTGCGTCCCGAGATCGACTCGGTGTACGACGCGTTCGAGCATCCGCGCGCGAAGCGCCCCACCCTGCCGCTGCTGGCGCCCGCCGAGGCCCGCGGCTATGTCGCGGACGTACGCAACCGGGTGCTCGACGTCCTGGAGCGGACCGAGCTGCGCGGCGCCCCGCTGGTCGACGCGGCCTTCGCGTTCGGCATGATCGCGCAGCATGAGCAGCAGCACGACGAGACGATGCTCATCACCCATCAGCTGCGCCGCGGCCCCGCCGCCCTCACCGCCCCGCCGCCGCCCGACACCTCCGGCGGCGCCCTGCCTGACGAGGTGCTGGTCCCGGGCGGCCCGTTCACCATGGGCACCTCGTCAGAGCCCTGGGCACTGGACAACGAGCGGCCCGCCCACCACCGGCTGGTGCCGCCCTTCTTCATCGACACCGCCCCGGTGACCAACGGCGCGTACGCGCACTTCATCGCCGACGGCGGTTACACCGAGCGGCGCTGGTGGTCCGCCGAGGGCTGGGCGCACATCCAGGAGCACGGCCTGAGCGCCCCGCTGTTCTGGCGGCGCGAGGGCGGCCAGTGGCTGCGCCGGCGCTTCGGGGTGACCGAGCCGGTGCCGCCCGAGGAGCCGGTGATCCATGTGAGCTGGTACGAGGCGGATGCCTACGCCCGCTGGGCCGGGCGGCGGCTGCCCACCGAGGAGGAGTGGGAGAAGGCCGCCCGCCACGACCCGGAGAGCGGCCGGTCCCGGCGCTATCCGTGGGGCGACGCGGACCCCAGCCCCGACCACGCCAACCTCGGCCAGCGCCATCTGCGGCCCGCACCGGCCGGCAGCTATCCGCAGGGCGCCTCGCCGCTGGGCGTACGGCAGCTGATCGGGGACGTGTGGGAGTGGACGTCGAGCGACTTCCTGCCCTACCCGGGGTTCACCGTCTTCCCGTACCCCGAGTACTCACAGGTCTTCTTCGGGCCCGCGTACAAGGTGCTGCGCGGCGGCTCCTTCGCCGTGGACGCGGTCGCCTGCCGCGGCACGTTCCGCAACTGGGACCTGCCGATCCGCCGCCAGATCTTCTCGGGCTTCCGCACCGCCCGCGACGCCTCCCCGGCGGAGGCCTCATGAGCGCGCGACAGCGGGCAGCGGGTATGGCGGGCGCGCTGGGGCTCACCGGGGGCGCCGGTGTGTAGGCATCTGGCGTACCTGGGGCCCGAGCTGCCCATCGGCGAGGTCGTCATCGCACCGGAGCACAGCCTGTTCACGCAGTCGTGGGCGCCGCGGCGGCAGGCGCACGGCACCGTCAACGCCGACGGGTTCGGCGTCGGCTGGTACGCGCCGGACGACCCGGTGCCCGCGCGCTACCGGCGCGCCGGGCCCATCTGGGGCGACCTGTCGTTCGCCGATCTCGCCCGGGTGGTACGGACCGGGGCGCTGATGGGCGCGGTGCGGGACGCCACCGTGGCGAGCGCCGACGGCGAGGCGGGCGCCTCGCCCTTCGCCTCCGGCGCCTGGCTGTTCAGCCACAACGGGGCCATCAGCGGCTGGCCGCACACGCTCGCCGGGCTCGCCGCGTCCCTGCCGCCCGCCGATCTGCTCGGTCTCGAGGCGCGCTGCGACTCGGCGCTCGTCTGGGCGCTGACGCTGCACGCGCTGCGGCTGGGCCACGACCCGGCCGAGGCGCTGGCCCGGACCACGGAGGAGGTGGCGGCCGCCGCACCAGGTTCGCGGCTCAACCTGCTGCTCATGGACGGGGAGACGATCGCCGCCACCGCCTGGGGCGACACGCTCTGGTACCTGACCGGCCCGGACCGCGCGGTCGTGGTCGCCTCCGAGCCGTACGACGACGATCCGCGGTGGACCGAGGTCCCCGACCGCACGCTGCTCACCGCCACCCGCTCCGATGTACTCCTCACCGCACTCAAGGAGGGTTCCGCGTGAGCCCCTTCACCGTCACCCGCACCCTGCCCGCCGACGCCACGGCCGCGGCCCTGCGCGCCGATGTCGCCGAGGGGCTGACCCGCACCCCCAAACAGCTGCCGCCGAAGTGGTTCTACGACGCGCGGGGCAGCGAACTCTTCGAGGAGATCACCCGGCTGCCCGAGTACTACCCGACGCGCGCGGAGCGGGAGATCCTGATCGCGCGCGCGGCGGAGATCGCGGACGCCACCGGCGCCCGCACGCTGATCGAGCTGGGCTCCGGGTCCTCCGAGAAGACCGGCCATCTGATCGAGGCCCTGCCGGGTCTGCACGCCTACGTTCCGGTGGATGTCAGCGAAAGCGCCCTGGAGCTGGCCGGGCACGCGCTGCTCGCCGACCATCCGGGGCTGACGGTGCACGCGCTGGTCGCCGACTTCCTCGGCGGGCTCACGCTGCCCGACGACCTTCCGGGGCCGCGCCTGCTGGCGTTCCTCGGCGGCACGATCGGCAATCTGCTGCCGCCGGAGCGGGCGGAGTTCCTGGCCTCGGTGAGCGCCCTGCTGTCGCCGGGTGACGCGCTGCTGCTCGGAACCGACCTGGTCAAGGACGAGGTCACGCTCGTCGCCGCGTACGACGACGCACAGGGCGTCACCGCGGAGTTCAACAAGAACGTGCTCAGGGTCCTCGACCGGGAACTGGGCGCCGACATCGACCCCGCGGACTTCGACCACGTGGCGGTGTGGGACGCCGAGCAGGAGTGGATCGAGATGCGGCTGCGCGCCCGCAAGGACCTCACCGCGAAGATCCCCGCGCTGGATCTCGCGGTGTCCTTCGCGGCCGGGGAGGAGGTCCGTACCGAGGTGTCCGCGAAGTTCCGGGAGGAGAAGGTGCGGGCCGAACTGGCGGCCGCTGGGCTGGAGTCACGGCGCTGGTGGACCGACGCCGCGGGCCGCTTCGCACTGTCACTGGCGGTACGGGTGTGACACATGGGGAGGGTGGGACGCGGGCACGCGTGATCGTCACCCTGCGTCCCGCTTGAACCACCGATCGAAATCATGTGATGCACATCACATCACCGGAAGAGGGCCGCAGCACAGCGCGTTGTGGCCCTTTTTCGGTGTGAACTCCCTCTTGTTGTGGCCAAATCGGGCCCCTTATGTTTGGCCCGCTTTGGCAGCCCGCCTCGGGCAGCACCTCACAGGCAGCAGGAGAAGGAGCCGTCCATGCCCTTACGGGGACGCCACCGCCGTTACAAGCCCAACCGCATCTCCCGTGCCTCGCTGAGCGTCACGGCGGGCGGCGCCGGCATCGCACTCCCCCTCGTCGCCGCCGCGGGCGCGAACGCCGCCTCCAGCGAGACCTGGGACAAGGTGGCCCAGTGCGAGTCCACCAACAACTGGGACATCAACAGCGGGAACGGCTTCTACGGCGGACTCCAGTTCACCCAGAGCACCTGGGAGGCGTACGGGGGCACGGCCTACGCGGCGCGGGCCGATCTGGCCACCAAGGCCCAGCAGATCGCCATTGCCGAGAAGGTGCTCGACGGGCAGGGACCGGGGGCATGGCCGGTGTGCTCGGGGAAGGCAGGGCTGGCACAGGACACCGGCGCGCCGCAGACCGCGCCGAAGGTCGTCAAGACCGTCGCCGAGGAGCGGGCGAACACCGCCGAGCAGGTGCGGCAGAGCAAGCCGACGCCCACCAGCCTGCCGGGCAACGCGACCACGAAATCCGGCCCCTATGTGGTCGTCAGCGGCGACACCCTGTCCCGGATCGCCGACGCGCAGGAGGTGCGCGGCGGCTGGCACGCGCTCTACGAGACCAACCGCGCGACGGTGGGCTCCGACCCCGACCTGATCTACCCCGGCCAGAAGCTCTCCCTGAGCGGGGGCAAGGCCACAACGGAAGCGCAGCCCCAGTCCAAGCCCGAAGCGAAGGCCAAGGCCAGGCCCGCCGCAAAGCCCCAGGCCAAGCACAGAGCCCAGCCCAAGGCGAAGGCCAAGGCCGAGGCAAAGGCCAAGCCGCAGCAGACCGAGCGGCGCGCGAGCAAGCCCGCCGCCAAGCCCGCCGCCGCCACCGGCTTCACCGCGCCCGTGAGCGGCGTGAGCCCGACCACCGCCTACCGCGCGTCCGGGTCCAGCTGGTCGAGCGGCCATCACACCGGCATCGACTTCCCGGTGGGGGTCGGCACCTCGGTGAAGGCCGTCGCCGGGGGCCAGGTGGTCTCGGCGGGCTGGGCGGACGCGTACGGCTACGAGGTGATCATCCGGCACGCGGACGGCAAGTACAGCCAGTACGCGCACCTGTCCCAGCTGTCGGTGCGCGCCGGGCAGGGCGTCAACGTCGGCCAGCAGATCGGCCGTTCGGGCTCGACCGGCAACACCACCGGTCCGCATCTGCACTTCGAGGTGCGCACCGGGCCCGCCTACGGCTCGGACATCAACCCGCTGAGCTATCTGCGCGCCCGCGGCATCAGCATCTGAGCCGCGTTCGCTGTCGGTGGGGCGTGCCAGACTCCCTGTCATGCACGATCGGCCCGCCCCGCTCGACATCGGTGACGACGATCCGCGCCTGACCTACCGGGGCGCGGTGTCCCTTCAGCGTGGCCCCGGATGGACCGCTCCCTGGCGGCTGCCGTACGAGGACGCCGCGCTGTACCTCCCCGAAGGCGGGCTGGGGCGGGCCGCGATGCCGTCCGGGGTGCGGGTCACCCTGCGCACCGACAGCCCCTCGCTCGTCTGCCGCTACCAGGCCGATCCCCCGCCGGAGCTGAACGGCCCCGAGGAGCGGGCCCGGCTCGACGTGGTGTACGACGGGCGGCGGACGGCCACCGCCGACCTGGAGACGCACGGCGGGGACGCGGAGGTCCGGGTCGACGGGCTGCCGGGGCGCATGACGACGGTCGAGCTGTGGCTGCCGTACTACCACCAGTTCCGGCTGCGGGGCCTGACGCTGGACGCGGGATCCGCCGTCGAGCGCGACAGCGCCGAACAGCTACCGCGCTGGGTCCACTTCGGCAGCTCCATCTCGCAGGGGCGCGGGGCCGCGTCGCCCAGCCGGACCTGGGCCGCGCTGGTGGCGCGCCGCGCCGGGTGGGACCTGACCTCGCTGGCCCTCGGGGCGGCCTGCTGCCTCCAGCCGATGACGGCGCGGCTGATGCGGGACCTCCCCGCCGAGCTGCTCACCGTCTGCGTCGGCATCAACATCCAGGCGCTCGGGAGCCACAACCGCGACGCGCTCGCCTCGGCGCTCGTCGGCTTCGTACGCACCGTGCGGGAGGGGCATCCGGACACCCCGTTCGCCGTGATGTCGACCATCACCGCGCCCGAGCGGGAGGAGGTGCCCGGGCCCTCGGGGATGACGATGCGCGAGTGCCGGGCGCACATACGGCGGGCCGTGGCGCTGCTGCGCGACCACGGCGACAAGCACCTGCACTACGTCCACGGTCCGGAGGTGTTCGGGCCCGGCTGTTCGCGGCTGCTGCTGGAGCCGGAGGGCCTGGACCGGCTGCACCCCTCGGCCGACGGCCACCCCGTCTTCGCCTCCCGGTTCATGACGGTGCTGCGGCGCGCCGGATGCGTGCCGTGAGGGATCCGTACTCGGGTGCGTCGAGACGGTGCGTCAGGACGCCCCGTACACCGGTGCCGGCGGCTGGGCGGCGGCGAGCAGCTTCGCCGCGGCCTCACCGGCCTCGGCCGGGGTCCAGCGGCCGCCCTTGTCGGCGGTCGGCCCGGGCCGCCAGCCCTCCATGACGGTGATGCGCCCGGCCTCGGCCTCGAAGACCCGTCCGGTGACCCCGGCGCAGGCGGCGGAGCCGAGCCAGACGACGAGCGGTGAGACATTGCCGGGCGCCATGGCGTCGAACGCGCCGGGCTCGTCGGGCGCCGCCATGGTGTCGGCGAACGTCGCCTCCGTCATGCGGGTGCGGGCCGCCGGGGCGATCGCGTTGACCTGGATCCCGTAGCGGCCCAGCTCGGCCGCGGCCACCAGGGTGAGGCCGACGATCCCGGCCTTGGCGGCCGCATAGTTGCCCTGCCCGACGCTGCCCAGCAGCCCGGCCCCGGAGCCGGTGTTGACCACGCGTGCGGTGGGCGTCCGGCCCGCCTTCGCCTCGGCGCGCCAGTGGGCGGCGGCGTGCTTGAGGGGCAGGAAGTGCCCCTTGAGGTGGACGCGGATCACGGCGTCCCAGTCGTCCTCGCCGAGGTTGACGAGCATGCGGTCGCGCAGGAATCCGGCGTTGTTGACGAGGGTGTCGAGCCGGCCGTAGGTGTCGAGGGCGGCGGCGACGAGGGAGGCCGCGCCGTCGGCGGTGGCGATGTCACCGGCGTGCGCCACGGCCTCGCCGCCGTGGGCGCGTATCTCCTCGACCACCTCCTGCGCGGGGCCCGGGGACTCCCCGGCGCCGTCCGGCCCCACGCCGAGGTCGTTCACGACGACCCGTGCGCCCTCGGCGGCGAAGGCGAGCGCGTGCGCCCGGCCGAGGCCGCGTCCGGCGCCGGTGACGACGGCGACGCGTCCGGTGCAGATGCCTGTCATTCTGCTCCTCCTGATCCTGGGCCTGCTCCTGGGCCTGTTGAGGGCGTTGCGTCCGCCGGAGACCGCGCCGCCGCCAGGAACGCCGGGCGCTCTCCGCCGCCGTGGACGGCCAGGCTGGCGCCGGTGATGTACGCGGCCATCGGGGAGGCGAGGAAGACGCACGCGTCGCCCGCCTCCTCCGGGTCGGCGAGACGACCCAGCGGCACGGTGCGGGACACGGCGGCCACGCCGGTGGCGTCGCCGTAGTGCAGATGCGCGAGTTCGGTGTGGACCATGCCGAGGACCAGGGTGTTGACCCGGATCGCGGGGGCCCATTCCACGGCGAGGGTGCGGGCGAGGTTGTCCAGGCCCGCCTTGGCGGCTCCGTAGGCGGCCGTGCCCGGCGAGGGCCGGGTGCCGCTGACGCTGCCGATCATCACGATCGATCCGCCGCCCTCCTGATCACGCATCACCTCGTAGGCGCCGAGGGCGACGGTCATCGGGGCGATCAGGTTCAGTTCGACGATCCGCGCGGCGCGGCGCGGACCGGACTCGGCGAGCAGCCCGTACGGGCTGCCTCCGGCGTTGTTGACCAGGACGTCCAGTCGGCCGTGGGCATCGCGCACCCGGGCGAAGAAGTCCGCGACGGCGGCCGCGTCCCGCACGTCGAGCTCCCGGAAGCGGGCCGTGCGCCCGGCCGCCGCGACCGGGTGGTCCGGCGGGCGGCGGGCGCAGACCACGACGTCGGCACCGGCCGCGAGCAGGGAGCGGGCGATGCCCGCGCCGACGCCGCGGGTGCCGCCGGTGACGACGGCGACGCGTCCGGACAGGTCGATGGAGACGGCCATGGCCCCTTCTCACCCTCCCGCTGTGCGCCGGGCACTGCTACCTTCACGCCTAACAAACGTTTGGTGGAAAGGTAGCGGATCTGCTCATGGGTGTCTCCACCTCCGCCCCCGAAGCGGGCGTCGCCGTCGTCACCGTGGACTTCCCACCCGTCAACGCCCTTCCCGTGCACGGCTGGTACGAGCTGGCCGACGCGCTGCGCACCGCGGGCGCCGACCCCGAGGTGCGTTGCGTGGTCCTGGCCGCCGAGGGCCGGGGGTTCAACGCGGGGGTGGACATCAAGGAGATGCAGCGCACCGAGGGCCACCAGGCGCTCATCGGCGCCAACCACGGCTGCCACGCGGCGTTCGCGGCCGTCTATGACTGCCCGGTCCCGGTCGTCGCCGCGGTGCACGGCTTCTGTCTCGGCGGCGGCATCGGCCTGGCGGGCAACGCGGACGCGATCGTGGCGGCCGAGGACGCGACGTTCGGACTGCCGGAGCTGGACCGGGGAGCGCTGGGCGCGGCCACCCATCTGGCCCGGCTCGTCCCCCAGCACCTGATGCGCGCGCTGTACTACACCTCGCGCACCGCGACCGCCGATGAGCTGCACCGGCACGGCTCGGTGTGGCGGGTGGTGCCCCGTGCCGCGTTACGCGGCGCCGCGCTGGAGCTGGCCCGGGAGATCGCCGCCAAGGACGGTGCGCTGCTGCGGCTCGCCAAGGCGGCGATCAACGGCATCGACCCGGTCGACGTCCACCGCAGCTACCGCTTCGAGCAGGGCTTCACCTTCGAGGCGAATCTCGCGGGGATCTCCGACAAGCACCGGGACGCCTTCGTATCCGACAGGTCCGGGGGCGGTGAGCGGCGATGAGCGACAAGCGGATGAGCGCGGAGGAGGCCGTCGGCCGGATCGAGAACGGCATGACGGTCGGCATCGGCGGCTGGGGCTCCCGGCGCAAGCCGATGGCGCTGGTGCGCGCGCTGCTACGTACGGACGTCCGCGATCTGACCGTGGTCTCGTACGGCGGCCCGGACGTCGGGCTGCTGGCCGCCACCGGGAAGGTCCGCAAGCTGGTCACGGCCTTCGCCACGCTCGATTCGATCCCGCTGGAGCCGCACTTCCGGGCGGCGCGGGAGCGCGCGGACTTCGAGCTGGTGGAGCTGGACGAGGCGATGTTCCTGTGGGGGCTGACCGCGGCCGTGCACCGGCTTCCCTTCCTGCCGATCCGGGCGGGCCTCGGGTCGGACGTGATGACGGTCAATCCGGGTTTGCGGACGGTGGTCTCGCCGTACGAGGACGGCGAGGAGCTGGTGGCGGTCCCCGCGCTGCGGCTGGACGTGGCGCTCGTCCACCTCAACCGGGCCGACGCGCAGGGCAACGGCCAGTACCTGGGCCCCGATCCGTACTTCGACGACCTGTTCTGCGAGGCGGCGGAGCAGGCGTATCTCTCCTGCGAACGCGTCGTCCCCGCCGCGGAGTTCCTGGCGGCGGCGGGTCCGCAGTCCCTGCTGGTGGGGCGCCATGCGGTGACCGGCGTGATCGAGACCCCCAACGGCGCGCACTTCACGTCCTGCGCCCCCGACTACGGACGGGACGAGGCGTTCCAGCGCGCGTACGCGAAGGCCGCCGCCGACCCGGCGGCCTGGCAGGCGTTCACCCAGCGGTTCCTGGCGGGGGACGAGGACACGTACCAGGCCGCGGTCGCGGCATACGCGAAGGAGGGCGCGGAATGACCGTCACCCGGGCCGAGTACTGCGTGCTGGCCTGTGCCGAGGCCTGGCGGGGCGACGGGGAGGTGCTGGCCGCCCCGATGGGCCTCATACCGCGGCTCGGCGCCCGGCTGGCGCGGCTCACCTTCGCGCCCGATCTGCTGCTCACCGACGGCGAGGCGCTGCTGGTCGGCGCCGATGACGAGACGGTGGAGGGCTGGCTGCCGTACCGCCGCCACCTCGCGCTGGTCATGGGCGGCAAGCGCCATGTGATGATGGGCGCGAGCCAGCTCGACGCCCACGGCAACCAGAACATCTCCTGCATCGGCGACTGGAAGCGGCCCCGGCGGCAGCTGCTGGGCGTGCGCGGAGCGCCCGTCAACACCCTCAACAATCCGACGAGTTACTGGGTGCCCCGGCACTCCCCGCGCGTCTTCGTCGAGCGCGTCGACATGGTGTGCGGCGTCGGCTACGACCGAGCCGCTGCCGCCGGTCCCTCCGCGACGCGCTTCCACCGCATCCCCCGCGTGGTGACCGACCTCGCGGTGCTCGACTTCGACACGCCGGACCGCACCCTGCGGGTGCGCTCCCTGCACCCGGGGGTGTCCGCCGAGCGGGTACGGGAGGCGACCGGCTTCCCGCTCGCCATCGCCGACGGCGTTCCCGCCACCCGGGAGCCGACCGCCGAGGAGCTGCGGCTGATCCGGGAGGTCCTCGATCCGGCGGGGCTGCGCGAGCGGGAGGTACGGCCCTGATGGACACGGCGCCGATGGGCACCGCGCTGACCCGGCTCGTCGGCGTGCGCCATCCGATCGTCCAGACGGGCATGGGGTGGGTGGCGGGCCCCCGGCTGGTCTCGGCGACCGCCAACGCCGGGGCGCTGGGCATCCTCGCCTCCGCCACCATGTCCCCGGAGCGGCTGCGGTCGGCGGTGCGGGAGGTCGCGTCCCGCACCGAGGCACCCTTCGGCGTCAATCTGCGGGCCGACGCGGGGGACGCCGCGGAACGGGTGCGGATCATCATCGAGGAGGGCGTGCGGGTGGCGTCCTTCGCGCTGGCCCCGAAGCGTGAGCTGATCTCCCGGCTGAAGGACGCGGGCGTGGTGGTCATCCCGTCCGTGGGCGCACGGCGGCACGCCGAGAAGGTGGCGGGCTGGGGCGCGGACGCGGTGGTGGTGCAGGGCTGCGAGGGCGGCGGCCACACCGGCGAGGTGGCGACCACGGTGCTGCTCCCCCAGGTCGTGGACGCGGTGGACATCCCGGTGGTGGCCGCGGGCGGCTTCCACGACGGGCGCGGCCTGGTGGCGGCGCTCGCGTACGGGGCGGCCGGGATCGCCATGGGCACCCGCTTCCTGCTGACCTCGGACAGCACCGTCCCGGTCGCGGTGAAGGCCCGCTATCTGGCGGCGGCGGCCTCGGACGTCACGGTCACCACCGCGGTCGACGGGCTCCCCCACCGGATGCTCCGCAGCGAGCTGGTCGCCTCCCTGGAGCGCTCCGGGCGCGCCGCCGCCCTCGTCCGCGCCATGCGCCACGCCGCGGCCTTCCGGCGGCTGTCCGGGCTGAGCTGGGCGCGCATGGTGCGCGACGGCCGGGCGATGCGGCGCGGCAAGGGGCTCTCCTGGAGCCAGGTGCTGCTGGCCGCGAACACCCCGATGCTGCTGAAGGCGTCGATGGTGGACGGCCGCACCGACACCGGTGTGATGGCCTCCGGGCAGGTGGCGGGGGTGATCGACGATCTGCCGTCGTGCGCGGAGCTGGTGGAGCGGATCATGGCCGAGGCGGCCGAGGCCCTGGACCGTATGCCCGGCGGCCGTACAGTGGGGTGAAAGCGGCCAGACCAGGACATCGGTACTGGAGGAGGTCATGGCCGACCCCAAGGGCTTTCTCACCACACCACGCCGCCTTCCGCCGCGCCGCCCGGTGGAGGAGCGGGTGCGCGACTGGGACGAGGTGTACGTCCCCGGCGGACTGCTGCCGATCATCTCCGCGCAGGCGGACCGCTGCATGGACTGCGGGATCCCGTTCTGCCATGACGGCTGCCCGCTGGGGAATCTCATCCCGGACTGGAACGACCTGGTGTCCCGCGACGACTGGCGGCGGGCGAGCGAGCGGCTGCACGCGACCAACAACTTTCCGGAGTTCACCGGGCGGCTGTGCCCGGCGCCCTGCGAGAGTGCGTGCGTGCTGGCGATCAACCAGCCCGCGGTGACCATCAAGAACGTCGAGGTCGCCATCGCCGACCGGGCCTGGGAGAGCGGGTATGCGGTCCCGAAGCCGCCGGAGCGGCTGTCGGGGCGGACCGTGGCCGTGATCGGCTCGGGGCCCGCGGGGCTGGCGGCCGCCCAGCAGCTCACCCGCGCGGGGCACACGGTGGCGGTGTACGAGCGGGACGACCGGGTGGGCGGACTGCTGCGGTACGGCATCCCCTCGTTCAAGATGGAGAAGCACCACCTGGACCGGCGGCTGTGGCAGATGCGCGCGGAGGGCACCAAGTTCCGCACCGGCGTGGGCGTGGGCACCGATGTGGACGCCGCCGAGCTGCGGGCGCGCTATGACGCGCTGGTGATAGCGGTGGGCGCGCGGGCCTGGCGCGAACTGCCGGTGCCGGGCCGGGAGCTGGCCGGGATCCACCAGGCGATGGAGTACCTGCCGCTGGCCAACCGGGTCCAGGAGGGCGACTACGACCGGCCGCCGATCACCGCCGAGGGCAAGCACGTGGTCATCGTCGGCGGCGGGGACACCGGCGCGGACTGCCTGGGCACGGTGCTGCGGCAGGGCGCCGCCTCCGTGACCCAGCTGGACATCCACCCCCTGCCCGGGGACGAGCGGGCGGAGGGCGAGCCCTGGCCCACGTACCCCAAGATCTACCGGATGTCCGCCGCGCACGAGGAGGCGCGGGAACTGGCGGCCTCCCCGGAGGCGGACGTGGACGCCCGGGTGTTCTCGGCCACCACCGTGCGCTTCGAGGGGGACGCGCCGGGCCCGGGACGGCCGCACGGCAGGGTCCGGGCGCTGCACCTCGTCGGGACGGGTCCGGAGGGCCGAGACGAGGAGGAGCCCGGGGACGGACGCGGCGAGCGGGTGCTGCGGGCCGATCTGGTGCTGCTCGCGCTCGGCTTCCGCGGTCCGGAGCGGGACGGCGGACTGTTCGGCCAGCTCGGTCTGGAGCTGGACGCGCGCGGCAACATCGCCCGGGACGCCGACTTCGGGACCGGCCGGGAGGGGGTCTTCGTGGCCGGGGACGCGGGCCGCGGGCAGTCGCTGATCGTGTGGGCGATCGCCGAGGGCCGCTCGGCGGCGGCCGCGGTGGACCGCTATCTGGCCGGGGACACCGCCCTCCCGGCCCCGGTCGGACCGGCGGACCGGCCCATGACGGCCTGAGGCCGTCAGCCACGGGCGGGTTCGAGTGAACGTCCGGCCACCGCTGAGTACTGTGCGACCATGAACTCGCCATCACCACTCCTCCGCCTCGCCGACGGTGTGCACCTGTGGACCCCCACGCCCAGCGCCGGATGGGGCCTCGCCAACTGCGGGCTGATCGTGTCCCCCGATGGTGCCGCCGCCTGGATCGACACCCCCTACGACCGGCGCATGGCCCAGGACTTCCTGGACCGCAGCCGCTCGCTGCTGCCCGAGGGGGGCCGGATCGGGCGAGTGATCGTCACCCATGCGAACGGTGACCACTTGTGGGGCGCGGAGGTCGTGCGCGGTGCCGACATCGTGGCCACCCGCGAGGCGCTCGGCCACATCGAGTACGAACCGGCTCCGCAGCAGCTGCACGCCATGGTGCGCGGCAGCGACCCGGAGACGCCGCTCGGGTGGTACCTCCAGAGCCACTTCGGACGGTTCGACTGGGCCGACACCGAGGTCGTCGAGCCCACCACGACCTTCACGGGCGAGCTGGACCTGCGGATCGGGCAGGTGCCGGTGCAGCTGACCGCACTGCCCGCCGCGCACACCACCGGCGACCTCATCGCGTATCTGCCGCAGCAGAAGGTGGCGTTCACCGGCGATGTCATCTTCGCCTCCAGCCCCGACGACCCCGGCGACCACGCGGTGCACTGGGCCGGTCCGCTGGACAGCGTGATCGACGCGTGTGAACGGGTGCTGGACACCGGGGCGCAGACCATCGTCCCCGGTCATGGGCCGGTGCTGGACCGGGAAGGGGTCCGCGGCCACATCGGCTACCTGGAGCACATCCGGGACCGGGCGCGGGAGTTGCACACGGCCGGGGTCCCCGCCCTGGAGGCGGCCCGCAAGCTCATCGCCGAGAACGCGTTCCCGCTGCCGGGGCTGCCCGAGCGCATGGTGATCACGGTGGGCACCGAGTACCGGCATCTGAACGGCGGCGAGGACCGGCCGGACATCGTCGCCATGATCGCCGATGTGGCCCAGGTGGCCTGGGACCTGCGCCAGGGCTGACCGCGCCCACTGACCCGCCGCGTTGTCATACCCGGCGGATAACGTTTTCGGTGTGGGCGGCAAAAGGCCGCCCACGGCGAGGGGTTACGCTCCCGTGCAGGTCGGAGCGGAGGGAAGGCAGTGGCACAGGTAGCGGGGGAAAGCCGGCACGCGCCGGGCCGGGGGGTGATCGACCTGGCCGACCGCCGGGCGTTGCTGGCCTGGCAGCCGGACGATCCGGCGGTGGCCGAGGAGGGCCGCAGGCTCAAGGAGGCGGCGCTGCTGGACTTCGGGGTCAAGGACAGCGTGGTGTCCTCGTGGCTGTATGCCAAGTGCCACTACCAGATCCCCACCACGGCGGTGGACACGGCGGCGGTGGTGGCCACGGGGGACGGCACCTGTCTGCTGCTGTACAACCCGGAGTTCTTCGTGGCGATCGGGCCGAGCGGGGTGCGCTTCGTCCTGTTCCACGAGGCGCGGCACCTGATCCACCGCCATCTGTACGTGGACGAGGAGCTGCGTGCCGACCCGGTCTTCGACCTGGCGGCCGAAGTCGCCATCAACCACGTGGCGTTGCTCCGGCTGGCGCAGGGCGGCCTGCCGACGCGTGAGGTGCCGGACGGCGCGGGCGGCACCCGCCGGGAGCCGGTGGGCGTCGATCCGCACGAGGTGCACCGGCGGTATGTGGCCGATCTGCGCGAGCAGGGCTTCGAGCCGCTGTCCTACCGGGACTTCACCGAGACCGACCTGAGGATCTACGGGGAGCTGAAGCGGATGCGCACCCCTCCCGTACCGCCGGTCCTGTGCATCCATATGGGCCCCGGCGGGGACGGCGAAGGGGCCGGGGCGAAGCAGCGGCCGCCGATGGACGCGGAGGCGGTGACCTCGGCGGTCGAGGAGACGCTTGCCGAGGTGATGCGCGGCGCGCTGCGCGGCGAAGGGCTCGCCCGGGACGAGTTGCTGGCCCTCGCGGACCGCACCACCGGCGGCGGCAAGCGGCTGGAGAAGATGTGGGGGCGGATGGGGCTGGGCGCGCTGCGCGGAGAGACGCAGCGGACCCGGCGGGTGGAGTGGTGGCGGCGGTGGCTGTCCGACACCCTCGCCTCCAAGCTCCGCGAGGGTGAGCGGCTGATCTACCCGAAGAAGCAGGGTGCGGTGCTGCTGGCGCTCGGGCACGACCCGATGCTGGCGCGGCGGGGGGCGGAGCGCACCAAGGTCGTGGTCATCGCGCTGGACACCTCGGGGTCGATGCCCCAGCCGGTGATCGACTGGATCACCACGCTGGTGGGCCGCACCGAGGGAGTCGAGAGCCACTGGCTGAGCTTCGACGGCGCGCTGATGCCCTTCGTCCCCGGAGAGCGGGTGCACGGCGGCGGGGGCACCGACTTCCAGCAGGTCGTGGACTACGTGGAGGGGCGGCGGGCGGTGGACGGGCGGCGGTTCGAGGAGCGCGCCGACGCGGTGATCATGGTCACCGACGGCCATGCCCGGACGGTGACCCCGGCCCAGCCCGACCGGTGGATCTGGCTGATCACGGACGGCGGTGACGACTGGCCGGAGCGGCACGACCCGCCGATGGCCTGCCACCGGGTGGTCACCGGCGACAGCTGAGCCGAGGAACCGAAAAACCGGGGACCGAGGAACCGGGAACCGTCCCCGCCGCCGGGCGGGGTGCGGACACGCATGGACGAACGACACGGAACAACGGGGGATGCAGTCACCGTGAGCAGTGTGGACACCATGGCGCAGACCGCGAGGGACGCGGCCGCCGGGCGGCAGGAGCGGGCGGCCGAGGGCAGCGGCCGGCGGGCCACCGCCACCTACCCCGAGCCGCCGGGGCGGACCGGGGCCCGGCTGGAGCAGTTCATCAGCGCCATGATCGCGATGCGGCAGACCGGCCAGGTCTTCGGCGAGCACGGGATCGGCAAGACGTCGACGTTTCTGTCCTACATCCCGCATGCCCATCCGGGCACCGAGGTGATCCTGGTCCCGGCGGCCAACCTCACCCCCGACGACCTGCTGGTGAACGCTCCGGTGCGGGACGACCGCACCGGGGAGCTGGTGCTCACTCAGCTGATCATGCGCCAGCTCACCCCGGGTGTGCCGTTCGTGCTGCTCATCGACGACTCGCTCCAGGCCGGGGAGACCATCCAGTCCCAGCTGATGCAGATCGCCTGCAACTGGACGCTGGGCGAACACGATCTGCGCGCGCTCGGCTGCGTCGGGATCTTCCTCGCGGACAACGAATCGCTGGCCGAGACCAGCGCCCGGCGCAGCGATCTGGCCGTCCTGGACCGCATGGTCACCCTGCGGATCACGGCCAATGACACCGCCTGGCGGTCCACGCTGGCCGAGCGGTACGAGGACTGGGACCTGACCGGGGTCTTCCAGATCTGGGCCGGGCTCACCCCGTACCTGCGCTCGCTGCTCTCCCCGCGCACCCTCCAGCACGTCCTGGACTGCGCCCGCGCCGGGTTCCCGCTGTCCTGGGGGCTGCCGCTGGTGGGCGGGGTGCGGCTGCGGCTGCACGACCGCAAGGCCGACGGCACACCGGGACCGGACCGCACCGCCGAGCTCCTCGACGCCATCGCCGGGGCCCTCGGCCTCCCCAACCCCGCCACCATCCCCGACCCGGTACGGAGCATTCTGCGCACCGCGGTCCGGGAGAACTGGGCGGTGCTGCTCCAGGGGCCGCCCGGCTGCGGCAAGACGGAGATCACCAAGGCGGTGGTCCGCGAGGAGAGCGGAAGCGACCCGGTGTACTTCTCGCTGCCGGTGACCAACGTGGAGGACCTGTGCGTGCCGATCCCCACTCCGGACGGCACGCTGGACACCCTGTTCAGCCGCGCGCTGGTGGGCCCCGACCCCAAGGTGATCGTCTGGGACGAGTACAACCGCCCCAAGGACAAGGCCACTTTCGCCAAGCTGATGGAGATCACCCAGGAGTGGTCGCTGGCCGGTCGGCCCATCCCGGGGCTGCGCGCCCAGGTCGCGCTCCAGAACCCGCCGTACCACCTCGGCCGCAAGCTGCTGGTCAGCAGCAACAACGTGGCCCAGGCCAGCCGTTTCACGGTGAGCTACGAGGTGAGCCCGCAGGACATCCCGGCCAACGAGTGGCTGATCGCCACCTATGGCGAGGTGGCCGAGACGGTTCTGGAGTGGTGGAAGAACGACATCGACGACGAGGGCCGTGACTGGATCACCAAGCGCACCCTGGAGCGGCTGATCAAGCTGCACCAAGCCGGGCAGCCGCTGGAGACGGGGCTGATCTATCTGGGTGAGGGCGAGTACGCCCCGGTGCCGCTGTCCAAGCTGGAGGCGCGGCTCGCCGAGCGGGCCGAGCAGCGGGTGATCGGGCTGCGGGAGATAGCGCGCGACATCGACCGCTGGGAGGCCCGGCTGGCGGCCGCGTCCGAAACGTCGGACGAGGGGACCAATGACACCGATCTGGTGCACCAGGTGCTCACCAACGCCGAGGTGTCCCAGCTCAAGCGGAACGCCGAAGTCGTCGCCCGGCTGCTGCGCCATTTGCCGCCCAAGCTGCGCGCCGCCCACATGGTGGGCCAGTCGCCGGAGCGGCAGCGGTTCTGGATCGGCGCGCTGGCCCGGATGGCCGAGCTGTCCGGCGCCGGATGACGTCTCCTCACCTTCCTCGCCCATCCCCGCTTTCACGGTGGTACCGAACGATGAACGGAGCGCACCCCGCGTGGTGACCTACGAACGGGACACCCTGGTGTCCACCACCTTCCAGCTCGCCGGCCCCTCCCTCACCCCGGCGCTGATGCCCCGGCTCCGCCAGGAGACCCTGACCCTGCTCCGGTCCCGGCTGCGGTTGCCCGCACATCTGGTGGACGAGGTGTTCGCCTCCGGCGACCGGGAGCTGCTGGAGGCCCTGGCCGGGGCGCGGGTCGGCGCCGAGCGGCAGGCCGTAATGCTCCGGCTCGCCGAGCTGGCCGACCCCGGCCTCGCCCGGATGCTCTACGAGGGGCCGCTGCCCGGCTCCTGGCGGCAGGACCTGCGGGGCGCGGTGCTCGGCGCGGCGGCCGCGCGTCCGGCCGACCCCGGCTGGCGCGCCCCGGGCGGCCTGGTGGACTT
>NZ_RIBZ01000870.1:0-29202 GCF_003721215.1 Streptomyces botrytidirepellens | reverse complement strand
TCCGCCCCGCCCTCGCCGCCCTCGCCGACCCCCGGGTCGGCGCACCCGCCGAAGGCCCGGGCCGGGACCGGGCGCGGGAACTGCTCGACGCGGCCGCCGACGTCCTGGACGCCGCCGCCCGGTCGATCCGCCGCGGCGCCCCCGCCGAGGTGCCGTCCGCGACCAGGGAGACCCTGCGGATCGACGACGAGGGCGGCGCGGACGAGGGCGGCTCGGACGAGACCCTGGAGGGGCCCGCGCGCCGGGCCGCCGTCCAGCTGTCGCACCTGCTCACCGAGGTGCTGGAGATCGCCGACAGCAGCGGCAGGGGCCTGGGCCCCACCTCCGGCGCGGACGAGGCTCCGCCGCTGCTGCGGCCGACGGTGTTCCAGCTGGTGCCGATCGTGCTGCGCACGATGCGCCGCGAGCTGCGCGGCGACTCGCCCGTCTTCCGGCACGCCCTGCGGCTCGCCGCGGTGGCCTGTCTCGGTTATGTGCTCGGCAGCGCGCTTCCGCTCGGCCACGGCTACTGGGCCCCGGTCACCTCCGTGATGGTGATGCGGCCGGACTTCCACCGCACCTACGCCCGGGCCGTGGCCCGCTTCGCGGGCACGCTGGTGGGCGTCGCGCTGGCCACCGGCGCGGTGCAGCTGGCCCACCCGGACGCGTATCTGTCCGGCGGGCTGGCCGTGATCGCCGCCGCCCTGACGTATCTGCTGATGCGCACCGGATACGCGGCCTCGCAGTGCACCTCGGCCGCGTACGCCGTCCTCCTGCTCGGGATGGGCGGCGAGGGGTGGCACCAGACGGTGCCGGACCGGGTCCTGCTCACCCTGCTGGGCGGGGTGCTCGCGATGCTGGCGTACGTGGCGTTCCCGGCCTGGGAGACACCGCGGATGCTGGACCGGCTCGCGGACTGGCTCGCCGCGAGCGGCCGGTACGCGGCGGCGGTGGTCCGCGGCTACGCCGAGCCCGGTGAGCTGCCCGCCACGGACGTACGGCGCACCCTGCTCGCCGACCGTACGGCGCACGCCGCGTGGAACGAGGCCCTCGACCGGGCCAAGCGGGAGCCCGTGCGCCACCGGGGGCTGACCCGCGCGCAGGCGGAGGAGGCGCAGGCGGCGCTGGAGGCGTTCGGGCGGGCGGCGATGTTGCTGGAGACCCATCTGCCGCAGCGCGGCGCACGACCGGTCCCGGGGGCCGCCCGGTTCGCCGACGCGCTGGCGGCGGACACCGAGCGGGCGGCGCGCCATGTGCGGGAACGGCGCAGACCGCGCTGGGACCGGGCCAAGGAGGCCCTCGTCGACTGGGAGGCCGACAGCACCGCGGAGGCGGTGGTGCAGAGCGGGGCGGAGCTGCTCGTACGGCCCCTGGACCAGCTGACGACCGCCGTGGACCGGGCGCCCCTGGAAACGGACACCGAGGCGGCCCGGCGAGACACCCCCTAGCTACGGAACCGTTCGGCGAGTGCGGCCATCGTGTCGAGGTGGGCGAGCGTCGCGCCCTCCGGCTTCGTCGGCAGGTACAACAGCACCCGGTCCACGCCGAGCCGCCGATACCCCTCCAGCGCCTCGGCGGTGTCGGGCACCGCGTACACCGTCACCGGCACCTCCCGGCCCGCCACCTGCCGCAGCCGCTCGATCTGCGGGGCCAGCCCGTCGGGCGGCACACTGTTGGCCAGCCAGCCGTCCCCATGGGCGGCGATCCGGGGGAACGCGGCCTCGCCGCCGCCCACGTAGATCGGCGGGTGCGGACGCTGTACCGGCTTGGGCCACTGGTAGACGGGGTCGAAGTTCACGAACTCGCCGTGGTACTCCGCCTTCTCCTTCGTCCACAGCTCACGGATCGCCTCCAGCCGCTCGTTCACCAGTCGGCCACGCGTGGACGGGTCGGTCCCGTGGTTCTCCATCTCCTCGCGGTTCCATCCGACGCCCACCCCGAAGACGGCCCGCCCGCCGGAGACCACGTCGAGGGAGGCCACTTCCTGCGCCGTGATGATCGGGTCCCGCTGTGCCACCAGGGCCACCCCGGTCCCCAGCAGCAGCCGTGTGGTGACCCCGGCGATGGTGCTCAGCGTGACGAACGGATCGAGGGTGCGGTAGTAGATCTCCGGCAGCTCGCCACCGCCCGGGTAGGGCGAGCGGCGTTCCACCGGGATGTGGCTGTGCTCGGCGATGAAGAGTGAGTCGAACCCCCGCTCGTCGAGGGCGCGCCCCAGGGCGGCGGGCCCGATGCCCTGGTCGGTCACGAAGGTCGATACGCCAATCCTCACAGCGACTCCTCGGTCGGCGACTCCACAGTTCGGCATGCGCGTAGGCACAAGGGTGCTCAGCGGGTACCCCCGGGACCGCACGTCACACGTGGCGGATCGACGAGCCGCCGACGGTCGTGAAATGCGACCGGAGGTCGGCAGGTCTTCAAGTGATCGGCACATCCATTCCACAGAAGGCGCGTGTAGCGCACGTCGGCGGCGCTCCGCGATCACGGGGTGCGGCGGCTGCGCCCGGGAATGCGCGGATTTACGCGCGGAGGGGGAGGGCGGTGCCGCGCGAGTGGTGACGTTCGTGTGTGGAGGCGGTGCCGGTCACGTGGGCGCGTGTGCACGCCATGTGATCGGAAACTTGGCGGAATGCGTAGTTCCGGATGCGCCTCGATTCGAAGGCTGCCAGCCCACGTGGTTACATCCTTCCGCGCCGAGACGTTCCCGGGAGCCCGGTTTCCGGGAAGCGCGGGAACGTGCCGCGGTTGGCCGACGTGGGAGCCGAATGCCTTTCGGCAACTACCGGCCGTTACAAGCTCATTTCGAGATATGTATCCAAGGGAGACGCAGTAATGAACAACGCACCCAAGGTCGCGACCCAGGAGATCTCCGACGCTGAGCTGGACAACGTGGCCGGCGGTCTCGGCGCTGTGGGCAACGCCCTTGGCACCGTGCACTCCGTCACCGGTCCCGTCACCGGCCCGGTCACCGGCGCCGTGGGCACCGTCACCGGCACCGTCGACGGCGCGACCGGCCTGAACACCTCCGGCATCGTCGGCACGGTCGCGGGTCTCTGAGACCACCGCGTCCACCCCATGCCCCGGGCCTGCCTGGTCCGGGGCATGCGCGGTTGCCCGGCACCCGTCGTACGGGCCGCCCGGGCCGCGCACCCGACACCCGTTCCCTCGCGCCCCCTCCGGCCGGTTGAGGAAAGACTCCCGTGCAGTTCCGCCAGCAGGCCCTTTCCAAGCTCCAGTCGGCAGACGACATCGACCTGCCGGTCCGCTACGCCCGCCCCCAGGGCTGGCTCGCGCTGACCGTCACCCTCGTCGCCATGGCCGCGGCCGCCGTCTGGGCGGTGACCGGCACCGTGGGCAACACTCTGGGCGCCTCCGGCATCCTCACCCACGGCCAGGGCAGCTATGTCCTCCAGAGCCCGGTCAGGGGACAGGTCACCGCCGTGCTCGCCGAGGAGGGCAGCACGGTGCGGGCGGGCGCACCGCTGGTGAAGGTCCGTAACCCCGGCGGAGGAGCCACGGTCGTGCGCGCCCTCGCCGCCGGCCGGCTCACCACCGTGTCCGTCTCGATCGGCTCCGTCCTCGACACCGGCGCCGACGTGGCCTCCGTGGAGCGTGTCCGCAATTCCCGCGACCCGCTGACCGCGACCCTGTACGTACCGGCGGACCGGGCGGCATCGGTGCCCGCGGGCGCCACGGTCGACCTCGATGTGCAGTCGGCGCCCTCCGGGACGTACGGCGTGCTGCGCGGCCATGTCCAGGCGGTCGGCCGGACCGCCCAGTCGCGCCAGCAGATCGGCTCCTTCCTCGGCAGCGCACAGCTCGGCGAGGAGTTCTCGAAGGACGGCCCACCGGTCGCGGTGGCGGTACGCCTCGACCGTTCCTCCGCCACCCGCTCCGGCTACCGCTGGTCCTCGCCGAAGGGCCCGCCGTTCGCCCTGGGCTCCATGACCCTGGCCTCCGGCACCATCCACCTGGCCGACCGTCACCCCGTCGATTGGCTGCTCCCGTGACCGCGACGAACCCGACGAATCCGCCGAACGTGGCTGACGAGACGAACCCGGCGGACGCGACGCACGAGAGCGGCGGACCGCCCCGCCCCGCACCCGCCGGGACCAGCGGACGCCGCCGCCCCGAACCGGCCCGCGGACGGCGGCGCGCACCGCGGCGCGGGAACGGGCCGAAGAAGCAGGGGCGGCGGACCGTACGCACCCCCACCGTGCTCCAGATGGAGGCGCTGGAGTGCGGCGCCGCGTCGCTCGCCATGGTGCTCGCCCACTACGGACGCCACGTACCGCTGGAGGAGCTGCGGATCGCCTGCGGGGTCTCCCGCGACGGATCGCGCGCCAGCAACGTGCTGAAGGCCGCCCGCAGTTACGGGCTGCGCGCCAAGGGCATGCAGATGGAGCCGGAGGCGCTGGCCGAGGTCCAGGCCCCGGCGATCCTGTTCTGGGAGTTCAACCACTACGTCGTCTACGACGGCATGGGGCGTCGGTTCGGCAAGCGCGGCGTCCACATCAACGACCCCGACAAGGGGCGCCGCTTCGTCTCCGCCGAGGAGTTCGGCTCGAGTTTCACCGGGATCTGCCTGGTCTTCGAGCCCGACGACTCCTTCCGCCGCGGCGGACGGAAGCCCGGCATCCTGAACGCCCTGCCCGCGCGGCTGCGCGGCACCGGCGGCACCCTGCTGGCCTCGCTGCTGGCCAGCCTGCTGCTGGTGGCGGTGGGCGCCGCGGTGCCCGCGCTCAGCCGCACCTTCATCGACACCTTCATCGTCGGCGGCCAGACCTCGATGCTGCCACCGCTGTTCGCGTCCATGGCCGTGGCGGTGGTGCTGACCGCGGTGCTGACCGGTGTCCAGCAGGCGAACCTGCTGCGCGGACGCATCATCTCCTCCACCCTCGGCAGCGCCCGGTTCCTGCGCCATCTGCTGCGGCTGCCCGTCACGTTCTTCGCCCAGCGCAGCCCCGCCGACCTGGTGCAGCGCCTGCGATCCAACGACACCGTCGCCGAGACCCTCGCCCGCGACCTGGCCGCGGCGGCGGTCGACGGGATCGTGGTGGTGCTGTACGCCCTGCTGCTGTGGACCTACGACCCCCAGCTCACCCTGGTGGGCGTCGGGCTCGCGCTGCTCAACGTGGTCGCGATGCGCATCGTGATACGGCTGCGCGCCACCCGCACCCAGAAGCTGCGCGCCGACACCGCGCGGCTGACCACCACCGCGTACACCGGGCTCCAGCTCATCGAGACCATGAAGGCCACCGGCGGCGAGAGTGGCTACTTCCGCCGCTGGGCCGGTCAGCACGCCATCACGCTGGAGGAACAGCAGCGCCTCGGCGTGCCGAGCGCGGTCCTGGGCGTCGTGGCGCCCACCCTCGCCACCCTCAACAGCGCGCTGATCCTGTGGATCGGCGGGCTGCGGGCCGTCGAGGGCCATCTGTCGGTCGGGCTGCTGGTGGCGTTCCAGGCGCTGGTCACCCGCTTCACCGCGCCCATCACCCGGCTCAACGGGGTGGCCGGGCGCATCCAGGACTTCTCCGCGGACGTGGCCCGGCTGGGGGACGTGGAGCGCTTCCCCGCGGACACCCTCCACACCCGCGACGAGGGGCAGCCGGACGCCGACGGCGCCCGCCGCCTCACCGGCCACGTGACCCTGGAGGACATCACCTTCGGCTACAACCCGCTGGACGAACCGCTGCTGCGCGGCTTCTCGCTGTCCGTCGGCCCCGGCCGCCAAGTGGCGCTGGTCGGCGGCTCCGGCAGCGGCAAGTCCACCGTGTCCCGGCTGGTCTCCGGCCTCTACAGCCCGTGGGAGGGGGCCATCCGCATCGACGGCCAGCGGCTGGAGGACATCCCCCGCGGGCGGCTCGCCGCCTCGGTGTCCTTCGTCGACCAGGACGTCTTCCTGTTCGAGGGGACGGTCCGCGACAACGTGGCGCTGTGGGACCCGTCGATCCCGGACGACGCGGTGGTGGCCGCCCTGCGGGACGCCGCCCTCTACGACGACGTCATCGCCCGCCGCCCCGGCGGGATCCACTGCCGGGTCGAGCAGGACGGCCGCAACTTCTCGGGCGGACAGCGGCAGCGGCTGGAGATCGCCCGGGCCCTGGTCCGCCGCCCCAGCGTGCTGGTCCTGGACGAGGTGACCAGCGCCCTGGACGCGCAGACCGAACAGACCGTCATGGACAGCCTGCGCCGCCGCGGCTGCGCGTGCGTGGTGATCGCCCACCGGCTCAGCACCGTCCGGGACAGCGACGAGATCCTCGTCCTGGACCGCGGCACGGTCGTGGAACGCGGACGGCACGAGGACCTCGCGGTCGCCGGAGGCCCGTACGCCGAGCTGATGAAGGAGCACTGACATGGCGTCCGTACACCCGCCCGCGGCCGCGGCCACGGACGCGGCCGGCGGCGACGCGGTGGTGCGGGCGCTGGGCGCCCTCGGCACCCCGGTCGACGGCGCCGGGCTGCGCAGCCTCCCGCTGGAGGGCCCGCAGGTGCTCTGGCTCGTCGTCGCGGGCGCCCTGGACCTCTTCGCGGTCGACGCCGCCGAGGAGGGGCAGTGGCACTTCCTCGGCCGCCTGGAGACGGGCGCGGCGCTCCCCGGGCCCGTCGAGGGCCCGCGCCACACCCTGCTGGGGCGGCCCTCGCAGGACTGCGCGCTGCGCCGCATCCCGCTGCGCGAGCTGTACCGGCCGGAGCGGTACGACGCGTACGGCACCCCGTACGACACCACGTACGGGACCGAGGGCGCGTACGCGGACGACGGCGGGTTCCAGGAAGCCCCCACCCCGCTGGAACACGCCGTGGCGCTCGGCATCAGCCGTAGCCTCGGCGTGCTCTTCCAGGCCCCGCTGGACGGGGGAGCGCCACCCGGCGAGGAGGCGGCCGACGAGGACCTGCTGTGGCTCCCGGTGCCGCCCGGCAGCGTGTGCTACGGCGCCGAGTACAGCGCCCAGGCCGCCGGAGACCTGCTGATCGACGGCGCGCTGTGGCAGCGGATGGTCAACCAGCAGTACCGGCTCGGCACCGCAGTGGACCGCTGGATCGACACCCTGGAACGGGCCCACGCCGACCGGACGGCCGCCGGTATCCGGGCCGGTGAGGCCGTACGCTCGCGCGCAGACGAGGCGCTCATCGCGTCCATCGGAGGCCCGCGGCGCTCGCCCGGGGGCGCGGACGACAGCACCGACGACGCCGTGCACGCGGTGTGCCGGGCGGTGGCGGACGCCGCCGGGATCACCCTCCCCGAACCGCCCAAGGGCCCCGCCCCCGACGACCGTACGGACCCCGTGGAGCGCATCGCCGCCCACGCGCGCATCCGCACCCGCGCCGTCCGGCTGGAGGGCCGCTGGTGGCGCGAGGACGCCGGACCGCTGGTGGGCTACCGCGCCCTGTCCGGGGCGCCGGTGGCGCTGCTGTGGCGGCGCGGCCGGTACGAGGCCGTCAACCCGGCCTCGGGCCTGCGGATACGCATCGGCCGCGGCACCGCGGAGGAGTTCGAGCCGCGCGCCGTGATGTTCTACCGCCCGCTGCCCGAGCGGCCGATGACGATGTGGCGGCTGCTGCGCTTCACGGCCCGCGGCGCCGCGCCGGACCTGCGCAGCCTGTTCGCCGCCGGGCTGGTGACGGTGGCGCTGGGCGCGCTGGTGCCGATCGCCACCGGCCAGGTGCTCGGCGGGTTCGTCCCCCGCGCCGAGAAGAGCCCCATCGTCCAGATCGCCCTGGCGCTGATCGTCTCCAGCGTCGTCGCCGCGTCCTTCCTGCTGGTCCAGAACCTGACCCTGCTGCGGCTGGAGGGACGGCTGGAGAGCACGCTCCAGCCCGCCGTCTGGGACCGGCTGCTGCGGCTGCCCACCACGTTCTTCGCCGAGCGCTCCACCGGCGAACTCGCCAGCGCGGCCATGGGCATCAGCACCATGCGCCGGGTGCTGTCCGGCACCGCCCCGGTGGTGCTCCAGGCGGGCACCGTCGGGGCGATGAACCTCGCCCTGCTGCTGTTCTTCAGCGTGCCGCTGGCGCTCGCCGTGATGGGCATGCTGCTGGTCGTGTGCGGCATCTTCTTCGCCATGGGCCTGTGGCAGGTGCGCTGGCAGCGACGGCTGGTGGAGACCGAGAACAAGCTCAACAACCAGGCGTACCAGACCCTGCGCGGACTGCCCAAGCTGCGCGTCGCCGCGGCCGAGAACTACGCCTACGCGGCCTGGGCCCGCGGCTTCGCCCGCTCCCGCGACCTGCACCAGCGCACCGGGCGCATCAAGAACCTCACCCAGGTCCTCGACGCCGTCTACCTTCCGCTGTGCTCGCTCGTCGTGTTCCTGCTGTTGGCCGGTCCGGCGCGGGGCAGCATGTCGGCGGGCGGCTTCCTGACGTTCAACACCTCCGTCACCATGCTGCTGACCTCCCTCACCCAGCTCACCAACTCGCTGGTCTCGGTGGTCGCCGTGCTGCCCATGTTCGAGGAGGTCAAGCCGATCCTGGACGAGCCGCCCGAGGTGCGCGGCGGCAGCGCCCAGCCCGGCCCCCTCTCCGGCGCCCTCCAGGCCAGAAACCTCACTTTCCGGTACGGCGCCGACGGGCCGCTGGTCCTCGACGACGTGTCCCTGGAGATCCAGCCGGGGGAGTTCGTGGCCGTCGTCGGCCCCAGCGGCTGCGGCAAGTCCACCCTGCTGCGGCTCCTCATCGGCTTCGAGCGGCCGGTGTCCGGCAGTGTGCTCTACGACGGACAGGACCTGACCGCCCTCGACCAGGCCGCCGTGCGCCGCCAGTGCGGGGTGGTGCTCCAGAACGCGCAGCCGCTGGGCGGCACCGTGCTCGACTGCATCCGCGGCGCCGAGCCGTTCACCCCGGAGGAGGCCATGGCGGCCGCCGAACTCGCGGGCCTGGCCGAGGACATCCGCCAGATGCCCATGGGACTCCACACGATGATCTCCGGCAGTGGCGCCATCTCGGGCGGCCAGCGCCAGCGCCTGATGATCGCCCAGGCGCTCATCCGCCGCCCGCGCATCCTCTTCTTCGACGAGGCCACCAGCGCCCTCGACAACGAGACCCAGCGCATCGTCATCGACAGCACCCGCCGCCTCAACGCCAGCCGACTGGTGATCGCCCACCGGCTGTCGACCGTCATGGACGCCGACCGCGTGCTCGTCATGGAGGAGGGCCGGGTCGTCGAACAGGGCGCCCCGGCCGAGCTGATGGCCCGGCCGGGCGGAAAACTGCACGAGTTGGTGCGGCGCCAAATGCACTAGCGGGCGGTCGGTTCAGCCCCGGCCGCGCCGGAAGACCGCGTCACCGGCCGCGCCCACGATGAGCCCGAGGACGACCATCACGAGGTACGCGTAGGTCTCGTAGCCGTCGGGGGCGAGGAACCGCACGAACCCCAGGACGTGGATCCTCCAGCCGAGCCATTCGTGCAGCAGGCCGCTGCCACCTCCGACGACGAGGACGAAGCAGAGCAGATCCGATACGGCCGCGAGCGGCGACTTCGAGGAAGTGGAGGTCATGTCCCGACCGTAGGAGCGCGCCCGGTGACACGGGATCGGGCCGAGGTCGGCCGCGCGGTGACCGAAGTCGGCGGTGCGCCGCCCCGGTGTCGTACTTAAGTATGCGGTCGCCGCGCGGAGGCCCGTACGCCGCCCGGGCACGCGTACATTGCCGGGACATGCGCCGTATCCACCGCACCCGCCGGGACTGGGCCGCCGACCTGGGGCTGTTCCTCTTCGCCGCGTGCTTCGCCGTCGTCAGCTCGCCGTCCGTGCCGGTCCCGGACGACATGAGCCCCGCGTGGCGGGCCGCCGAACAGGCGGCCGGCGGGCTGGGGTGCGCGGCGCTGCTGCTGCGGCGGAGGTGGCCCGTAGGGCTGGCGGTGGTGCTGCTGCTGGCGGGCAGCCATCTGTCGCACTACATGACCGGCCCCGCGATGGTGGCGGTGTTCACGGTGGCCGCCACCCGGCCCTGGCGGGCCACGGCCTGGGTGGCGGCGCTGGCCTTCGCACCGCTCCCCGTCTTTCTGTCGCAGTTGCCGGAGCTGCCCGAGGACCGGGCGGGCTCCGCCGTGACGTACTTCGCGCTGATCGCCGGGACCATCGGCTGGGGGCTGTTCCGGCGGTCCCGTCAGCAGCTCATCGCCTCGCTGCGGGAACGCGCCGAACTGGCCGAGGCCGACGCGGAGTTGCGCGCCGAACGGGCCCGGCGGGAGGCGCGGGAGGAAATCGCCCGCGAGATGCACGACGCGCTCGGCCACCGGCTGACGCTGCTGAGCGTGCACGCCGGGGCACTGGAGTTCCACACGAGCGCGCCCCGGGCCGAGATCGCCCGGGCGGCCGCGGTGATCCGGGAGAGCGCCCGTCTGGCCCTGAGCGACCTGCGCGAGGTGATCGGGGTGTTGCGCGCCGGTCCCGAGGGGGAGCGGCCCCAGCCCCAACTGGCCGACCTGGACCGCCTGGTGGCCGAGGCGCGCGCGGCGGGCGGGCGGATCGAGCTGACCGGGCCGCCGGACGGCCCGGCGCCACCACCGGTGGCGGGACGCACCGCGTACCGCATCGTGCAGGAGTGCCTGACCAACGCGCGCAAACACGCGCCCGGCGCGACCGTCACGATACGGGTGGCCGGGACCCCGGAGGACCGGCTGACGGTCGAGGTCCACAACACCCCGCCACCCGGCCCCGCCCCGGACCCGCACGGCGGCGCGGGTGGCGGACAGGGGCTGGTGGGGCTCGCGGAACGGGCCCGGCTGGCGGGCGGCGAGCTGACCGCCGGACCCGACGGTGGCGGCTTCCGGGTGCGCGCCTGGCTACCCTGGCCCGCGGCGGACACCGTGGCCGCCGCCGGTCAGGGGTGAGGCACCACCGGTCCAGGTGAGGCGCCACCGGTCGAGGTGAGACAGAGGAAGGGGGGCGTGGTGGTGATCCGCGTCCTGCTCGTCGACGACGACGCGATCGTACGGGCCGGGCTGCGCCTGATGCTGGGCGGCGCCCCGGACCTCGAGATCGTGGCGGAGGCCGCCGACGGGGCCGAAGTGCCCGCGCTGGTCGACCGTCACGGGCCCGACCTGGTGCTGATGGACATCCGGATGCCGGGCGTCGACGGGCTGACCGCCACCCGGGCCCTGCGGGCCCGCCCCGTAGCCCCGGAGGTCCTGGTGCTGACCACCTTCCACACCGACGCCCATGTGCTGCGGGCGCTGCGCGCCGGAGCGGCCGGATTCCTCCTCAAGGACACCCCGCCGCAGGACATCGTCACCGCCATCCGGACCGTGGCCGCCGGGGACCCGGTGCTCTCACCCGCCGTCACCCGCCGCCTCATCGAGCAGGTGACGGGTGACGGCGGACAGGAGGCCCGGGCGGCCACCGCCCGGGCCCGGCTGGCGCTCCTGGGCGAGCGCGAGCGCGAGGTGGCCCGGGCGGTCGGACGCGGCCGCTCCAACGCGGAGATCGCACGCGAACTGCACCTCGCGCTGCCGACGGTGAAGGCCCATGTGTCGCGGATCCTCACCCGGCTCGACCTCAACAACCGCGTCCAGATCGCGCTGCTCGTCCACGACGCCGAGGGCTGAACCGGCTGAGCCCGGCTACGGCTTGCGGGCCACCGCCCCGTACATGGCGATGTCCTCGTCCTTGATGCCCTCGCCGCTCCTGGCGTCCGGATGCCACTTGTGCACCTGGGCGACACCGGGCGCGACCAGGTCGAGCCCGTCGAAGAACTGCGCGGCCTCGGCCTCGGTGCGCAGCCGCATGGGCATGTCCCGCGCCGCGTACTCGCGGGCCACGCGGCCCACTTCCTCCGGCGCGAAGTCGGCGGTGCCGACGGACATCGCCAGATAGCTGCCCGAGGGCAGCGGCTCCAGCAGGCGGTTGACGATGCCGTACGCGTCGTCCTCGTCGAGCACGAAGTGGACGATCGCGATCACCGTCAGGGCGACCGGTTTGCCGAGGTCGAGGGTGTCGCGCAGCTCCGGTGCGCTCAGGATCGCGGCGGGGTCGCGCATGTCCGCCTCGACGTACGTGGTCTTCCCCTCGGGCGTGCTGGACAGCAGGCCCTGGGACAGGGTGAGGACGATGGGGTCGTTGTCCACGTACACGACCCGGGAGTCCGGGGCGACCGCCTGGGCGATCTCATGCAGGTTGGGGGAGGTGGGGATGCCGGTTCCGATGTCGAGGAACTGCCGGATGCCCGCCTCCTCCGCCAGATAGCGCACGGCCCGGTTCATGAAGTCCCGGTTGGCCCGCATGTGGATCGGCAGCGCCGGCCACTCCCGGGCCATGGCGTCGCCCGCCTCCTTGTCGGCGGGGTAGTAGTCCTTGCCACCGATGATGTAGTCGTAGATCCGCGCCGAATGTGCGCTCTCGGTGTCAATCCGTTCGGCCGGCCATCCGTTGTCGCGCAACGCCCGCCCCTCCCATCAGATCGTCGGTCAACTGTCCAGGCCCACGTCACAGCTCCTTGCGGATCTCGCCGAGCAGGGCCTCGGTCTTCTGGGCGGGCGCCGACTGGGCGCTCACCCGGTCCAGCGCCTCGCGGTACACCACCACGTCGTCCGCCTTGTCCAGATAGACCGCCCCGATCAGCCCGCCCAGGTAGACGATGTCAGGCAACTCGGAGGCCCGGAACCGGAAGACATGGAACGCGCCAGCCGTCATCGCCGGATGCGGGCCGTTGCTGAACGGCATGATCTGGAGCGTCACGTGCGGCAGCGCGTTCACCGCGATGAGGTGGTCGATCTGGGCGCGCATCACGGCCGCGCCCCCGACCGGCCACCGCAGCACGGTCTCGTCCATCACGACCCACAGCCGGGGTGGGGACTCGCGGGACAGCAGCTCCTGGCGCCGCATGCGCAGGGCGATCCGGCGCTCGGTGGCCTCGGCGGGGACGTGCGGATTGCCCGCGCTCAGCAGGGCGCGGGCGTAGTCCTCGGTCTGGAGCAGGCCGTGGACGAACTGCGGCTCGTACGCACGGATCTGGAGCGCCGCCTGTTCCAGGCTCAGATACGCGGCGAACCAGTCCGGCATCACATCGCGGTAGACGTGCCACCAGCCGCGCTTGTTGGCCTCGCGGACCGACTTCAGAAAGGTGTCGATCTCGTGCTGGTCCGTGACGCCGTACGTCTGGAGCAGCTTCTCGACGTCCGCGAGCCGCAGCCGGGCCACCTTCGCGGCTTCCATCCTGCGGATCGTCGAGTGGCTGACGCCGATTGCCGCGCCCGCCTCGTCGTAGCTGAGGCCGGTCCGGGTCCGCAGCTCCTCCAGCTGCTTGCCGAGGATCATGCGGAGGACGGAGGGAGCGCCGCCCCATGCGGATTCCGCCGCCACTCCCTGCCTCCTCACGCTGCGTTCCACGGTCGCAGTCTGTCACGATCATCCGCTGCTGACGCACCTGCATCCAACGACTTGCAAATTTCAAGTTACCTCTTGCAACTCGTTCATAGCAGATGACACAGTGGACATGCCGTCACCGACTGTGTGACTCCGCGGCAGTTGGCCCGCGGTGCCGGGGGAAACGTCGGACGGGCCGGACTGATCCGCGGCCCGGCGACGGCGGAACGTTCGCGTGTGTACGTCGGTAGGCACCGGGCAGTGCAGGACCGGCGCTGCCCACAGTGCGCAGGCAGACGAAAGGCGACCGATCGTGGTTCCCCCCACCCTCCCCCTGCCTTCGGCTCACATGCCGCGGAAGAAGTCCCCGCATCCCGCGAGCGGCCCGCCGGGGCTGCCGCGTGGCGCGCGCCGTGGACGGCTGACGCTCCCCGCGGGGCTGTCCGCCGGGCTGGGCTACGACGCGGTCGGGATGTCCGCGGACCACGGGAAGCGGGTCATGGACCGGCTGCCCCGCGTCGGCTGTGTCTTCGCCTGCGATGAGCACTGGTGGTGGATCGTGCCCGCCGGATCGCACATCGGGCTGGTGTGGCCCGCCGTCACCAGCTATGCGGTCGGGGCGTACGTGGGACCGCCGAGCGGTCCGCGCACCGCCAGGGCGTCCCGCACCCCCCGCCTCATCCACCGGCCCGAGGGCGACTCCCCGTACACGCCGCCGATTCCGCTGTACTTCATGGCCTGCCACATCGCCGGTGTCATGCCGTGCTGGTCGGTCACCGAGTAGGGCCCCGGCCTCCGGTGCGGTAGTCCGCCACCGCGTCCTGGGCGAGCTTCTGGGAGATCTGGAGCGCCGTGCGCACCGACTGCTTTCCGGCGATGGCCGCGCTGATCTGAGCGGACACCTTGGTCCCGAGATCGGCGAACTGCGGGATGCCGACGAATGAGATGCCCTGGTAGGGGCGCGGGGCGACGCCCGGGTTCGTGGGATTGGCGGAGTTCTTCACCGCCGCGTACTCCTCCCGGTACCAGGCGGCCGCCGCGCGCTGGTAGTTGGGGTTGGAGTAGAGCGACTGCCGACTGCCCGCCGGGGCCTCGTTCCAGCCGAGCGTGTCGCCGATCTGCGCCTGGTACCGCTTGGAGGAGGCCCAGGAGATGAACTTCCAGGCGGCGTCCTTCTTCTTGGAGGCGTTCTCGATGCCCCAGGCCCAGGTCCACAGCCAGCCCGCCCTGCGGGTGAGTTCGTGCGGGGCGGGGGCGTAGCCGACCTTGCCCTTGACCGTGGAGCCGTCGGCCTCGATCGACGTGGCGAGCGAGCTGGCGTCGTACATCATGGCGCACTTGCCCTGGCTGAAGTCGGCGAGGATTTCGAGGACTCCGCTGCGCGCGGCGTTGGGCTCGCCGTACTTGCGCACCAGGTCGACATAGAACTGAATCGCCTTGGTGAACTCCGGCGAGGTGAGCTTGGCGTTCCACTGCATGTCGTACCAGGCGCCGCCGAAGGTGTTGACCACCGTGTTGATGGGGGCGAGGTTCTGGCCCCAGCCGGGCAGGCCGCGCAGGCAGATGCCGCTCGCGCCGTCGGTGCCGTCGATCTTCGCCGCCAGCGAGGCGACCTGCTTCCAGGTCGGATCGCGCGGCATGGTCAGCCCGGTCTTGCGGAAGAGGTCCTTGCGGTACATCAGGAAGGATCCCTCGCCGTAGAATGGCTCCGCGTAGATCTTGCCGTCGCGGCCGGTCACGGCCATGTTCAGGCTGGGGAAGATGTCCTTCTGGTCGAAGGCCCTGTCCGCCTTCGCATAGGAATCCAGCGGGGCGAGCCAGTGGTTCCTGGAGTAGATCGGCACCTCGTACGCGCTCACGCTCGCCACGTCGTACGTTCCGTCCTGCCGCGCGAACTCCCTGTTCATCCGCTCCCGCGCCTCGTTCTCCGGAAGCAGGGTGTAGTCGACGGTGATGCCGGTCCGTGAGGTGAAGTACTTCTTCGTGTACTGCTTCAGGGTCACCATCTGGGGATTTTTGGTGGCGAGCACGCGGATGCTCTCCTTCCCCTCGCCGGAAGATCGCACGCCGGTGCCCTGGCAGCCGGAGACCACCAGAGCCGCGGCGAGCGCGGCCGCGGTGGCCGCGCGGGTGAGGAGAAGACGTTTCATCGCACTCCGATGGTCATGGTGAGCGCATCGGATCCTTCCAGAACATCTGGCCAGATGTCCGGCTTGCCCAGGAATGGGAAGCCCTAGTGCAGCATAGCGTGACGCCAGGACCGTGACGAACGTCGGGTGGGGCCGCGCGCCCGCGTGGCTCGCCGGGTGAGCGAGTCCGCCGCCACGGCGGCCAGCAGCACTCCGCCGGTGACCATGAACTGCACGGCGTCCTGGATGCCCAGCAGCGCCATGCCCGAGGCGATCGACTGGATGACCAGCGCACCGAGCAGCGCCGACCAGGCCGAGCCGCGCCCGCCGAACATGCTGGTGCCGCCGATGACCGCCGCGGCCACCGCGTTGATCAGCAGCATGCCGGAGCCCGCCGCACGGGCCGTCGTGGGGCTCGCCGACGTCAGCCCCGAGGCCACGAACAGACCGCCGACCGCCGCCAGCGTCCCCGACACCATGAACATCGCGATCCGCACCCGCGCCACATCCACCCCGGCCCGGCGGGCCGCCTCGACCCCGCCGCCCACCGCGAACACCTTCCGCCCCGAGCGGGTGCGGCGCAGCAGCAGATCCGAGCCGATGACGACGGCCAGGAAGATCAGCAGGGCGAGCGGCACGCCCTGGAACCGGAGGAGCACATGGGCGGTGGCGAACGTGAGCACCGCCAGGACACCCGTGCGCACCCCGATCTCGGTCAGCGGCCGGTACGGCATCCCGGCGTCCCGGCGCCGCCGCCGTGACCGCCGCGCGGCCAGGAAGTACCCGGCCGTGCCGACCGCGGCCAGACCGTACGCGATGATGCCGCCACTGAAGTAGAGGCTGGTCAGCCCGGCCACCAGACCGCCCTCATCGATGTTGATCGTGCCGCTCGCGCCCAGCAGGTACAGGGTCAGCCCGTTCCAGGCCAGCAGCCCCGCGAGCGTCACCACGAACGCGGGCACCCCGACCCGGGCGAAGAAGAACCCGTGCACGGCGCCCACGGCCGTCCCCGCGACCACCGCCACGATGATGGCGAGCCACTCCGGCATGCCGAGGTACACGTTCAGCACGGCGAACGCGGCGCCCGCCAGCCCGCTGACCGAGCCCACCGACAGATCGATCTCGCCGATCAGCAGCACGAACACGATGCCCACCGCGACCAGGCCGGTGGCGGCGATGTCCACGCTGAGGTCGGACAGATTGCGCGGCGAGAGGAAGTTGGCGTTCAGGCCCTGGAAGACCAGCCAGATCACGACCAGACCGAGGATCACCAGCAGCGGACCGCGCTCACCGACCCGCAGCCCGCGCCGGGCCGCCTCGCCGCCGCGCAGCCGGTGCCGCACCGCGTCGGCGTACCCCCGGATGTTCTGTCCTACGGCCATGCCCCCTCCTCACCCGTCGTGCGGTGGGCCACGGCGTTGTCGGCGGCGCCGGTGATGGAGGAGATGATGCGCTCCTGGGTGGTGGTGGGCACCTCGAAGAGCCCGTTGTTACGGCCCAGCCGCAGCACCGCCACCCGGTCCGCCACGGCCTTGATGTCCCCCATGTTGTGGCTGATGAGGAGCACCCCGAGACCGCGGTCGCGCAGCTCCTCGATGAGGTCCAGGAGCTGGCTGGTCTGCTCGACGCCCAGGGCGGCGGTGGGCTCGTCGAGCAGCAGGACCTTGGGCGCGCCCAGCAGCGAACGGGAGATCGCGACGGCCTGCCGCTGGCCGCCGGACAGGATGGCCACCGGCGCCCGCACATCGGGGATGCGGATGGACAGCGTGTGCATCAGCTCGCGGGCGCGCCGCTCCATCTCCACCTCGTCGAGGATCCCGGCGTGGTGCACCTCGCGGCCGAGGAAGAGATTGCCGACGACGTCGAGGCTCTCGCACATCGCGAGGTCCTGGTAGACGGCCGCGATGCCCAGGGACTGCGCGTCATGCGGCCGCTTGATCTGGACGGTGTGGCCCTCCCACTCGATGACGCCCTGATCGGCGGGGCCCACCCCGGCGATCACCTTGACCAGGGTGGACTTGCCGGCGCCGTTGTCGCCCACCAGGGCGACCACCTCACCGGCCCGGATCTGGAGGTCGACGTCGACCAGCGCCTGGACGCCGCCGAAGCGCTTGGAGATGCCGCGCAGCGCCAGCAGGGGAGGGGCAGTCACGGAAAATCACCTCCGTCAGCGGGTGAGACCGGCCTTGTCACAGGCGGACCGGAGCTTGGGCGTGCAGATGTCCTCGACCGTGTACACACCGTCCTTGATCAGGGTCTTCCTGATGTTGGCGGCCGTCACGGCGACCGGGGTGAGCAGGGAGGCCGGGATGTTCTCGGTGGTGGCGTTGTCGACCGTCGTCCGGGCGATGTGGCGCAGGCTCTGGCCCCGCCCCAGGGCGACGGCCATGGCGGCGACGGCGTGCGCCTCGGCCTTGAAGGGCTTGTAGACGGTCATGTACTGGTCGCCGCTGACGATGCGCTGCACGGCGTCGAGGTCGGCGTCCTGGCCGGTGACCGGCGGCACCGGCCTGACCCGCGCGGACTTCAGCGCCGAGATGGCACCGGAGGCGACGCTGTCGTTGACCGCCAGGACTCCGCCGATCCGGTGCGGGCCCAGCGCCGTGATGGCGGCTCGCATGTTGTCGTACGCGTTGTCCGGCCGGTACTCGACCACGTCGTACGACTTGCCGATCCGCACCTTGTCTTTGAGGACGGACAGCGCGCCCTTCCTGAACCAGATGGCGTTGGGGCTGCTCGGATCGCCGTTCATCATGACGATCTGGCGGCCGTCCCCCTTGGCCCGCATGGCGTCCAGGAGCGCCCTGGCCTGGAGCCTGCCGACCTGTCCGCCGTTGAACGAGGCATAGCCCGAGATCGGGCCCTCGGCGAGCCGGTCGTAGGCGACGACCGGGATGCCCGCCTTGTGTGCCGCCTGCACCGAGGAACGCAGCGCCTTGGCGTCGACGGCGTCGAGGATCAGCGCCCCCACCCCTCGGGTGATCATGGAGTTCATCTGCCGCTGCTGGCTCGCCACGTCGTCCCCGGCGTTGGCGTGGTCCACGGTGCAGCCCGGGCACAGCTCCTTCACCCGCTTCTCGATCATCGGCCGGTCGGATTTCTCGTACCGGGTGACCTGCTGGCTCGGCAGCAGCAGGCCGACCGTGAAGCCGTTCCCGTCCTGCGCCCCGCCGTTGTTTCCGCAGCTCGCCAGGGACACGGCCAGCAGCCCCGCGGCCACGGCGGCGAGGGCGCTGTGCGTACGGGACATCCTCATGTCACGAACCCCCTTGCCGGACGCGGGGCCCGGGCTCGGTGTCGTCGGGGCCGGGCTCACGGCCGGGTACGACGATCTCGCTCCACACCTGCTTGCCTCCGCCGACCGGTACGGAGCCCCAGGACGCCGACATCGCCTCGACCAGCAGCAGACCCCGCCCACCGGTCGCCTCCCAGTCCGTGACCACCGGCTTGGCGGGCGCCCTGGGGGAGGAGTCGGTCACCGCGACGCGCAGCCGGTCCACGGCGTACGTGAGGTCGAGGCGGACCGTGCCGTGCGTGTGCATCAGCGCGTTGGTGACCAGCTCCGAGACGACCAGCAGCGTCACATCGCCCTGGTCCGCCAGGCCCCACGAGCGCAGCGTGCGCGCGGTGAAACGGCGGGCGTGCATCACCGCGTCCGGCAGCCGCCACACCAGCCAGCCCGCCCGGATGGGCCGGACCCGCATGCCGTCGTACCGCAGGAGCAGCAGCGCCACGTCGTCGTCCCGCCGGTCGGCCACCCCGAGCAGCGCGTCCGCCATCCGGCCGAGATCCGCGGGGGCGGTGGCCAGCGCGGCCCGCATCCGTCGCATGCCCTCGTCCAGGTGCAGCGCCGAGGACTCGACCAGGCCGTCCGTGAGCAGCGCGAGGACCGTGCCCGGGGCCAGCGGCTCCGCCGTCATGGGGAACTCCGCGTCCGCGACGATTCCCAGCGGCAGCCCGCCCTCGACCACCACCTCCTCGGTGGTGCCGTCCGGGCGGCGCACCAGCGGCGCCAGATGCCCGGCCCGGACGAACCAGGCGTTGCCCTCCTCCATGTCCAGCTCGACATAGGTGCAGGTGGCGAACAGATCCGTCTCCATGCCCACGAGCAGCCGGTTGGCGTGGGACACCACCACATCGGGCGGATGCCCCTCCACGGCGTACGCACGGACCGCCGTCCGCATCTGACCCATGATCGTCGCGGCGGCCGCGCTGTGTCCCTGCACATCGCCGATGACCAGCGCCACCCGGCTCTCGGAGAGCGCGATCACGTCGTACCAGTCGCCGCCCACCTGGAGTCCCCGCATCGCGGGCAGATAGCGGGCCACCGCCACCCCGCCGGGCAGCGGCGGCAGGCTGCGCGGCAGCAGGGAGCGCTGGAGCATCGTGGCCAGCTCCTGCTCGGCGTCGTAGGCGTGCGCCCGCATCAGGGTCTGGCCGACCAGCCCCGCGGTCGCCGTGAGCAGCGACCGCTCCTCGGGGCCGAACGGATGCGGAGCGTCCCAGCCGATCAGACACACCCCCGCCACCTGTCCGTGGGCCGGAAGCGGCAGCACGGCCAGCCCCCCGGGGCCGATGCCCGCGAGCCCCGGCTCCAGCTCCGCCCCCGCGGGCCACAGCCGCGGGCGGCCCTCGAGCAGGGCGGCCCGCAGGCTCGGCAGGGAGTGGATGGACACGTCGGGCCACTCGGAGTGCCATTCCGAACGCCACAGCTCCGGCCATGCGTCGGCCCGCGGCGGATCGAGCCCCACCATCACCAGCCGGTCCGCCTGTAGCTCGGCGAGTGCCACCCGGTCCGCTCCCAGCGGCTCGCCCAGGGCGGCGATCACCACCCGGCTCACGTCCCGGACCGTCATGGCGTCGTCCAGCGCCGTCGTCAGCCACTGCACCCTGGACACGTCGTCGGCGCGGGAGCGCAGCGCGGCGGCACTGGTGACCACGCCCACGACGCGTTCCGGGCGGCCCGCCGCATCGGTCCCCACCCGGCAGCTCAGCCGGAGCCAGCGCACCTCGCCGGTCGAACGGCGGATCCGGAACTCCAGCTCGCGGTCCCCGGCCACCTGCGCGGTGGGCTCGACGACCGACAGCAGCGCGGGCACATCCTCCGGCACGGTGCGCGCGAGCAGCGTGTCCACCCTGCCGTCGAAGTCGTCCGGGGCGATACCGACCAGGTCGAGCAGGGTCGCGTCCGCCTCGATCCGGCCGGTGCCGGGCAGCAGGACGAACGATCCGACGCGCAGACTCCGCAGCGCGGGACCCAGCAGCCTGGACGCCCCGGCGCCGTTCGCCGGGCGGGACGCACCGGCCGACCGGAGCCGGGTGGCGATGGCGTCGGCGTAGCGCAGCAGAAAGCCCCGCTGCTCCGCCTCGAAGCCGTCCGCGGCACTGCCCACGATGAGCAGACAGCCCACCCGGCTGCCCTCGCCCCCGAGCGGCAGCGCGCCCAGCGAGGCACCGGGCCACCGCCCCGCCGACCCGTCCTGCTGGTACGCGGCTACGCCCTCGGAGTCCAGCCACAGGGGGCGGCCGGTGCACAGGGCGTCGGCGGCGGGAGAGCGGTCGGACAGCGCATAGTGCTCCGGCAGCGCATGCGGAGCCGCGGTGGCCCCGGCCGCCCTCGCGGTCTCGACCAGCCGCAGGCCGTCGCTCCCCTCGCCCAGCACATAGACGGCCGCCAGCGAGACCCCGGCGAACGCCAGAACCCGCTCCCTCCCGGTGGGTTCCGGCGCCGGGGACATCGGACCGGCTCCATGGGGCATGTTCCCGTCTGCCTCCCCTCCGTGCCGCAGGTACGGGCAGGTGGAAGTCCCCGGAACACGGGCGGCGGGGGCAGGGGTGCCGCATCCGGCGAGGCCGGACCGCGCCGCCCAGGAGTGGCAGGGCACCCACCCACCAGAATGTCACAGCTCAGGGAAGCCGCAGGGCGGGCCGGGGCCGGGGTGCGTCGGCCGCGGGTCGACGACAGGCCGACTACAGCATGTCGACGATGCTGGGCGGGGCGAAGAGATGGCGGGCGCGGTGCTCCAGGGCGAGCACGGCCGGAAGGTTCCCGGAGGCGTCCGACACGCACCGCTCGCACGCCTCGTCGGCCTCGGGCAGCTCCGAGACATGGCGGGTGGCGATGTGCCGGGCCAGCCGGATCTGGGTCGACACGATGGAGTCGTGGGGATCGCAGTCGATCCCCGGCCCCAGCTCCTCCAGCGCGGCGTCCACCAGCTTGGGGGCCTGTTTCATCGCCCGGTACAGCTCGGTGCACTTGCCGCACCCCCACATCCAGGGCGGAGGCAGCGGCCACTCGTCGGCGGGGTCCACGTTCCTGGCGCTCATGCCGTCACAGTAGCGAACCGGGAAGGCACGCACAGTGACTTGGCGTAAATCCCCTCAAGAGAGGGGCAACGAGACAGGAACGCGGAACCGGCCGCCGGGCATGACCTAAGGCTTACGGGCGACGCCCGCCCAGAAGGACACCTCTTCGTCGGTCACATCGCCGGTCTCCACCCCCGGGTCCCCGGTGGCCAGCTCGGTGCGCCAGCGATGCGGCACCACCAGGCCGGGCTCGACCAGCTCCAGGCCGGTGAAGAACCGCTCCACCTCGTCCCGGGTGCGGATTTTCCCCTGGATGCCGCCGCTGTGGTAGATCTGCACGGTCCGCTGGGTGGCCTCGGGGTCGAAGTCCGGGGTGATGTGGCTGAGGATGAGATACGAACCGGGCGCGAGCGGTTCGACCAGCTTCCGCACGATCTCGTGCGGCTCCCAGTCGTCGGGCACGAAGTGCAGCAGCGCGCACAGGCTCAGGGCCACGGGCTGCGACAGGTCCAGCACCTCGGTGACGCCGGGGGAGGAGAGGATCGCGTCGGGCTCGGCGACATTCGCGTCGACGTACGCCGTGCGCCCCTCGGGATGGCTGCTGAGCAGCGTCTGCGCGTGGGCCAGCACGATCGGGTCGTTGTCGGCGTACACGATCCGGCTCTCCGGGGCCACCCCCTGGGCGACCTCGTGCAGATTGGGCCGGGTGGGAATGCCGGTGCCGATGTCGAGGAACTGGCGGATGCCCCGCTCGGCGGCGAGGAACCGGACCGCGCGCTGCATGAACGCGCGGTTGGTGCGCGCCGCGACCATCACCCCCGGCCAGAGCGTGAGCACCTTGGCGGCGGCCTGGCGGTCGGCGACGTAGTTGTCCTTGCCGCCCAGGAAGTAGTCGTACATCCGGGCGCTGTGCGGCCGTCCCTGGTTGAGCGGGGTGTTGGGGGGCTCCGGCCCACTCCCGGTCTGGGGTGCTACCCCTTGCGCGGTCATGGCGTTCTCCTCCGTTTCCGGGCGCGATCCGTGGCGATCGCGGCGCCTGTTTGCAAGGATCGTAGGCCGCCCGGCGCGGCCGGTTACCCGCGGGTCCGGATAACTGGGCGCAAGGGAGCGGTCGTTGACGGGGCGATCGGACACCAGGTCAGTCACTCGCCGGATCCTTCCGGCAGACGGTGTCCCGCGCGGGCAGCTTCCCGGTGCGCAGATAGTCGTTGACCTGCTCGTCCACACAGCGGTTCGGATACAGGCCGTACACCCCGTGCACCCGCGCCTCCAGGGTGATCAGACGGGAGCGCGGCATCCGCCGGTGCAGACCCTGCCCGTTGGCGTAGCTGGTGCGCGGATCGCCGGTGGCCTGGACGATCAGACCGGGCGCGGCGTTGCCGGTCCGCACCGGCGGCTCCACCGGCGCGTTCGGCCAGAACGCGCACGGGCTCACGCTGTTGAACAGCGGGCCGTACACCGGAGCCTCGGCCCGGCCGCGCTCGATGGTGCGCCGGTACCAGGACAGCTCGCGCGGCGCCGCCGCGTCTCCGCACAACAGGGCCAGCTGGAGCGAGTTCTGCACCTCCGTCTCGTCGTCCGGCGGGCCGAGCGCCGCGGCCAGCGCCTCGGTGGGCTCCACGGGGCGCCCGGCGGCCGCCTCGTGCAGCAGCCGGATGTTCTGCGCGGCCTCGGCGAACTTCCGGTCGTCGACCAGCAGCATGCTCAGCAGCTGCGGCACCTGCTGGCCGTCGGCCGCGTAGCGGCCCACCTCCAGGGGCGTGCGGGCGGCCTGCCGGGCGATCCGCTCCACGGTCGCGCGGACCTCCGCGGCGGTGGCCCCCAGGCCGTAGGTGCCGTTCCGGCGGGCCGCCCACGCCGCCCAGGCGTCCAGGAACTCCTCGTTGGCCGCGGTCGCGTCGCCCAGCGCCCCCACGAAGTAGCGCGCCGGGTCCATCGCGCTGTCCAGCAGCAGCCGGTCGGTGCGGCCCGGGAACATCTTCGCGTACACCGCGCCCAGGTAGGTGCCGTACGAGACGCCGAAGTACGACGTCCGCGGCTCACCCAGCACCGCGCGCAGCACATCCATGTCGCGGGCGGTGTTCCGGGTCGTGAAGTGGCGCAGATACGACACGTCCTTGCCGTACATCCGCTGACAGCTGCGTACCAAGCCGGCCTCGTAACGGGCCTGCGCCCGGAACCCCGCGGCGTCGTACCCGGCGGAGCGCAGCCAGTGCCCGGAGGTACCGCAGCGCAGCGGGCTGCTGCGGCCGACTCCGCGCGGATCCATGCCGATCAGGTCGTACCGGGCGGCCAGCTCCTTGCCCATGGCGGGCGCGTCGAGCAGCGGCATGTCGAGCGAAGTGCCGCCGGGGCCACCGGAGTTGTGCATCATCAGGCCGATGCGATGCGCGGTGTCGGTGGCCTTGATGCGGGAGAAGCCGAGGGTCAGGGTGCGCCCGCCCGGGTTCCGGTAGTCCAGCGGCACCCGGATCGTGGCACAGCGGGCCCCGGCCCGGTCCAGCTCCTGGTGGTGGCATGCCGTCCAGTGCGGACGCTGGGTGGTGAACGGGCGTAAGGGGTCGGCGGATGCGGTCTGCGGGGCGGCGAGTTGCCCTGTGACGGCGACTGCGGCGGCGAGCGCGCCGACGACGGCGGTGCGGACCATTCGTAAACGCATGGTGAGCAGGCTCCCGCTCACCGCATCCCGTTCACCATGGAGTGCGCACCCCGCAAAGACGGGGGAGAGCCGGATGGTGTCAGCGCACGCGCACGCGTCCGCCCGAGAAGTGGCCGACCGCTTGGTCGATCTCGCTCCCGCTGACCGGCCGGAGGGGAGTGTAGACGACCAGGTGGAGCCGCGATACGCCCTTCCAGGTCCGCCGCGTCGCGCGCCGGACCTCGGGCTGGTCCAGCCCGCTGGCCCCCGGGGTGGTGGTGGCGCCGGGGGCCAGCGCCACCCGCAGCGCGCTGATGCGGCCACGGGCCTTCACCTGGACGTGCGTGACCGCGGCCCAGGGGAGGAAGACGTCCTCGGGCGCCGCGTCGACGACACACCACAGGCCCTCGTCGGTCACCCGCATCGTGACCGGGGAGATCTCCTTGACCGCCCAGGTCTGCTTGAGCCGCCGTAGCACGGCGAATTGGCGTTTGGAGTCGCGCAGGTAGATCGGCACCAGCAACAGGAAGATCACCAGGGGCATCAGCGCGAGAACGCTGTCCTGGTTGATTCCGTCATTGATGCGGAGGGTGAAGTAGAAACCGCCGCCCACGACCACGAGCATGAACACGGAGCCGACCGCCGCGCCCCACGCGGACCACGGCATGGTGCGCAGCAACGAGGCCCGTACGCGGGCCACCGTCCCCGGGTCGGTCTTGACGACGTACTCCTGGCCCACCCCGTGTTCCATGTGCATGACCACAGTCTCGATCACTCGGACGCGGAAAGCCAAGTCCCGACCTGGAAGGATGCGTCCGTACGGACCCGGGAGGACACTGGTCGTAACGGTCACCGTGACAGGGAGCCCTTTCATGACCACACCGCGGGACCTGTTGATCGTCACCATGGACGCGGAGCCCAGCCGCCTGGTGGAGCGGGGCGATCTGTCGCTCGCGCTCGCCGGAGCCGAGTTGATCGACCTCGTGGGTGCCCAGGAAGCCGGGCTGGACGGCGAGCGCATCGTGCCGGGTCCCGCGGGCGCGCCCGCCGACCCGCTGCTGCGCCAGGCCGCCGCGGCGCTCGTCCGGGAGGCCCCGTACGAGTCCGTCGGCGACTGGCTGTGGCGCAGGGGCCGCGGGCTGTCCGCGGCCTACCTGTCCGCGCTGGAGGCGGACGGGCAGCTCGTCCGGCAGCGCAGCCGCCGCTGGAAGGTGTTCTGGACCCGCGAACTGGCCCTGGTCGACACCGACGCCCGCCACCGGGCGGCGAACCGCCGGAGGTCGGACGAACCCGTCCTCGCCGCCCTGATGCGGGCCATCGGCATCCGCGATCGGGGCAGCGAGGGAGTGTCCGACGACGCGGTGGCGCGTGTGCTCGCCGCCCTCGACGACGCGCTCGCGGAGCTGGCGGCCGAACGGCAGCGGCGGAACCGGCGGCGCGACGAGGCCGCCGTGGACAACGTCCGCCGCGGCTACTGAGCCACCCGGGCTGCTAACCGAACCGGTGCGTCCCCGACCAGCCGGGATCCCCGGTGGTGGCGAAGCGCACCCAGGCGCCGTGCATCTCCGCGGCGAGCGACGGCGGGATGTCCGGCCCGAGCAGCCCGCCCGGCGTACGGAGGGCGGGCAGATCGGTGGTGTCGAACACGAACGGGAGTTCCGCGGTGTGGCAGGCGCCGAACGGGCCGTCCCGCCAGTCGAAGTCGTACGTAAAAGCCTTGCCGTGCAGGGACACCAGCCGCTGACTGCCGCCCCGGAACATCGCGTCGATGGCCGTGCTGTACTGCGGCTGCTGGTAGAGCCGCGATTCCTGGGTGTTCGTGCCCACCAGCAGGTCCACCGGGTGCGCCTCGGGTACGTCGTCGAGCACCACCCCGAACGGGGTCAGCCGTGCCCCGGGGTCGGGCAGTTCGCCCACCGCGGCCACCAACTGTTCGTCGGGGATCTCGGCGAACCCCGCCACCGTCGCCGGAACGCTCAACCGGTCGGCCAGCGCCCGGGTCGTCTCGGCCGCCTGCTCGCCGGTCAGTGTGTGCAGTCCGCCGCTCTGGCTGATGGCGCGCCGGAACAGCCCGGACGCCTCGGGCGTCACCAGCAGCGCGCTGACGATCATCCCGCCCGCCGACTGCCCGAACACCGTGACCCGCTCCGGATCGCCGCCGAACTCCGCGATGTGCGTGCGCACCCATCGCAGCGCGGCGATCACATCCAGCAGCCCGCGGTTGCGCGGTGCGTCCGGCAGATCGAGCCAGCCGGGCGCGCCGAGCCGGTAGTTGAGCGTGACCAGGACGACGCCGTCGCGGGCGAAGGACGTTCCGTCGAACACCGGCGCCTGGCCGGTGCCGCTCAGGAAGCCGCCGCCATGCACGAAGACCATGACCGGTGCGTTGCCGTTCGTCCGTCCCTCGGTCCGCTCCTCGGGAGCCCAGATGTTGACCGTCAGATAGTCGTCGCCGCGCACCCAGCCCGGACCCATGATCGGGCTCAGATCCAGCGGGAACCGCCGCGCCGGGGCCGGGGCGGTCGGCCCCGGGCCGTCGAGCGCGCGTACGCCGTCCACCGGCGTCGGCGCCTCTACCGGCGTCGGCGCCGCGAACCGCGCGGCACCGGTCGGGGCGGCCGCGTACGGGATGTTGCGGAAGACCCTCACCGCCATGCCGCCCACTCCTTCACCGCGAAACGGTCGCCGTCGCGCCGCACTTCGGCCGCGCCCGCGCCGGGGAAGTGCGCGGGGAACAGCAGAGCGCCCTCGTCGGCCGCCGACTCCAGCACCCGGCGCCGGGCGATCCGGGCCCGGTCCTCGTCCTCGTCGAAGCAGGGGCTGTCATGCGGCTCGGCGAACTGGAGCGGGCTGTGCAGCAGGTCGCCCGCGAACAGCGCCCGGTCCGTGCCCGACCGCAGCCGTACGACGGTGGAGCCGGGCGTGTGGCCGGGGGCGGGTTCGAGGCGCAGCTGGGCATCGATGTCGTAGTGGTCGCCCTCCCACAGCACGGTCTGCCCCGCCCGGTGGACCGGGGCCACGCTGTCCTCGAAGACGTTCGCCATCTTCGGACCCGAGCGGGTCCGGTGGCCGTTCTCCGGGTTCCAGTAGTCGAAGTCGGCGCGGGAGATCACGTACTGCGCGTTCGGGAAGGTCGGCCGCCACTCGCCGTCGACCAGCGTGGTGTTCCAGCCGACGTGGTCGCCGTGCACATGCGTGCAGATCACCGTGTCGACGTCCTCCGGCCGGACCCCCGCCGCGGCCAGCTCGCCGAGGTATTCGGTGTCCAGGTGATGGAAGAACGGCATGTGCGGCCGCTCGCGGCCGTTGCCGATGCCGGTGTCGATGAGGATGGTCCGGCCCTCGCTGCGCAGCACCCAGGTCTGGATCATCGTGCGCACCTCGTCGGCGGCCAGGTCCACGAAGTCGGGGGCCAGCCAGCTCTCGTGCGCGCGCCAGTGCTCCATGGGCACATCGGGAAAGATGATGTCGCGGGGGAGGCCCGTCGGGGGCAGCTCGACCACGCGGCTGATGTCGACGTTGCCCAGTGTCATGGTGTCCATGCGTCCAGCCTGCTCCCGGGCCCCGGGCCGGCGGTATCCGTCACATGACTGCACCGGCGGATACAGTCGGGTGATGACCATCGTCGGGAGGGAGCGCGAGAGCGCGGCCGTGCTCGGTGTGACCAGCGGCGTGCTGATCGTGACGGGAGAACCGGGCGCGGGCAAGAGCACCCTGCTCGCGCTGGCGGCGGACCGGCACCAGGGCCGGGTGCTGCGGATGACGGGCAGCGAGAGCGAGGCGAACCTGCCGTTCGCCGGGCTGCACCAGCTGCTGCGGCCGATCCTCGACGACGCCGCCCGGCTGCCCGCCCGCCAGCGGTCGGCCCTGCTCGGCGCGATCGGGGCGATCGGCGCCGAGGACACCGGCCCACCCGATCGACTCCTCCTCGGCGTCGCGCTGCTCGCCCTGCTGTCCGATCTCGCCCAGCGGTCGCCCCTGCTCGTGCTGGTGGACGATCTGCACTGGATCGACACCGGTTCGCTGGAGGCGCTGGCCTTCGCCGCGCGGCGCATCGACGGCGAACCCCTCGCCGTCCTCGCGGGCGCCCGGGACACGACGGGCGCGGCGGCCCCGGCGGCGTTCTCCGGATTTCCCACGCTCGCGCTGGGCCCGCTGGACGCCTCCGCCGCCGTCCAGCTGCTGGACCGGCAGCCGTATCCGCCCACCGGCGGCCGCCGGATGCGCGTCCTCGACCAGGCCGCCGGAAATCCGCTGGCCCTGGTCGAACTGGCCCGCGCGTACGGGACGGACGGCGCGTACCCCGCAGGCGACTCCACCGCCGAAGACCTCCTGCCGCCCACCGACCGCCTGATGCGGCTCTACGCCGCCGACCTCGACGCCCTCCCCGAGGCCACCCGCCGCGCCCTGCTCCTGGTCGCCGCCGACGAACGGGCCGTGGCGGGCCGGATCGAGGCGCTGGCCCCGGCCGAGGCCGCCGGACTGCTCCGCATCACCGGCGGCGGCGAGGCCCGGCGGGCACGCTTCCGGCATCCGCTGATCCGGTCCGCGATCTACCACTCCGTACCGCTGGCCGCCCGGCGCCAAGCGCACCGCGACCTCGCCGCGTCGCTCACCGGGGAACCCGACCGCCGCGCCTGGCACCTGGCCGCCGCCGCGGAGGGCCCGGACGAGGAGATCGCCGCCGCGCTGGAGGAGTCCGCGAGCCGGGCCCGGACCCGCGGCGGGTACACCGCCGCCGTCACCGCGCTGGAGCGCGCCGCCGAGCTGAGCCCCGCACCCCACGACCGCGCCCGCCGCCTGGTGGCGGCCGCCCGCGAGGCCGTCGCCACCGGTCAGCCGCACT